>JAYTSB010000311.1:0-1985 GCA_043745825.1 Actinomycetota bacterium
GGCAGCGTCACGATGAAGGTCGCGCCCTTCGCCTCCCCCGGACTCTTGGCCCTGACCGTTCCGCCGTGGAGTTCCACCAGTTGCTTCACGATGCTCAGCCCGAGGCCGAGGCCCCCGTGCCGCCGGGTGGTCGAGCCGTCGGCCTGACGGAACCGGTCGAACACGTGATGGAGAAACTCGGGCTTGATCCCTTCTCCGGCGTCGATGACGCTCACCTGGGCGTGGGAGTTGACTCGCTCCAGCACGACCTGAATGCGGCTGCCGCGTCCGGAGAACTTTACGGCGTTGCTCAACAAGTTCCAGAAGACCTGTTGCAGGCGGTTCGGGTCGCCGTTGATCTCACCGGCCACGGGGTCGAGGAGCACCTGTATCCGCACTCCCTTAGAGTCGGCGGCGTGGCGGACCGTCTCCACCGCCGCTTCGATGACCGCCGCCAGTTTCAGCCGCTGCACGTCAAGTCGAACCTTCCCGGAGATGATGCGGCTCATTTCCAGTAGGTCTTCGATGATCGTCTGCTGGGCGCGCGCGTTGCGGGCGATGACCTCCAGGCCCTCGGCGACGTCGGCCTCGCTGTGGCTGCCCTTGAGGATCTGCGACCAGCCGAGGATAGCATTCAGCGGTGTCCGTAGTTCGTGCGACAGGGTGGCAAGGAACTCGTCCTTTATCTGGCTCTGCCGCTCGGCCTCGGATCGCGCCGCACGCTCCCGCTCCAGAAGCTCGGCCCGCTCCTCGGCGACCCGCCGACGGTCCTCAATATCGGTGTTCGTGCCGAACCACATCACGATGCAGCCATCGGAGTCCCGCAGGGCGGCAACTCGCGTGAGGAACCAGCGGAAATGCCCGTCGGCACGCCGGAGCGGGAACTCCATGTCAAACGGCTCGCCTGTGGTGATCGCGGCCTGCCACCGCTCCATCACGCGGGGTAGTTCCGTTGCGTCGTGGACGCTTTGCCACCCCCACCCTTCCATCTGCTCCGGCGTGGCTCCGGTGTAGTCGTACCAGCGGCGGTTGTACCAAAAGATGTACCCGTCGGGGTTCGCCATCCACGCCAGTTGCGGGATTGTCTCGGCCAGTTGCCGGAACCGCGCCTCGCTCTCCCGCACGGCCTCCTCGGCCCGCCTCTGCTCGGTCACATCGTGGTGAACAAGAACGACCTCTTCCACACGGCCCGCGTCGTCCTTGACTGGGTACACGTGTGCACCCGCCCATCGCGTCTGCCCGACGTAATCGCCCCGGTCGGAAACATAGGGTATCGGCTCGATAACGACCGCCTCGCCGGCGAATGCCCGCGTCATAAGCGGCATGATCCCAGTTGCGACCAGTTGCGGGTCGCGGAGGATGTTGTAGTCGTGCAATTCATCCAGCGTGATCCCGAACAGCCGAGTGAATGCGGCGTTCACCTGCCGGGTACGGCCGTCAGGCCAGAACAACTGGGTGCTCAAGGGCGAGTGCTCGACGAGCCGCTGGAAGCGGTACTCGCTCATCCGGCGGGCCTCGTCCACCCGCCGCGACTCGGCTAGCCGCCGGTCTGTCAGGTCGTGCATGACCACGACGGCCCCGATCTTCGCGCCATTCGCGTCGAGGATGGCCCGCCCGCTAGCCGTCAGGTGGCGCGCCATGCCACCCTTTGGCGCGATGACCATCTCGGCGTTGCGGACCACGCCATCGCGCAAGGCGCGGAACAACGGCACATGCTCGGTCGTCATCCGCGTTGTGCCATCGGGCAGGTACAGGTCGTAGTGGTCCGCCCACTGCTCGGGCGGGAGCGGGGCCTCGGGCAGCCCGTGGAACCGGCGAGTCGCCCCGTTGAACAGCCGGAGCGTGCCGTCGGCGTCACAGGCGACAATGCCGTCCTCGGCGTTTTCAAGTACGGCGGTGAGGAACTCGCGCTCCAGCAGGGTCGCCGCGTTCGCCTCGGCAAGTTCGCGGGTCCGCTCCTCGACCTTCCGCTCTAGTTCGCGGCGGGCCTCCGCAAGGTCGTGCTC
>JAYTSB010000312.1:0-2555 GCA_043745825.1 Actinomycetota bacterium
GTGCAGGAGGACGTGCAGGGGGTGGCGGTCAGCTCCTACCAGGGTGGGCACATGGAGTACTTCACCTACCTGCTCGACCGTTTGCGCGAAGAGGGCAGGGGTGACGTACGGGTGTACGGCGGCGGGGGCGGTGTCATCGTGCAGTCCGAGATCGACGAGCTGCACAGGCGGGGAGTCGCCCGCATCTTTTCGCCCCAGGACGGCCAGCGGCTGGGACTCGCAGCGATGATCAACTTGATGATCGCCGAGTGCGATGTGCCGCCGGGCAGGGGCGGGGCCGTCGATGTCACCGGGCTGATGGCGGGCAGCGAGCGCGCACTGTCTCGCGCGATCACCGTGATCGAGTCTGGTGAGATCGACGCTGGGCAGCTGGCAGCAATGCGCGCAACGTCGGTTGCGGGCAACGTGCCGGTGCTCGGAATCACCGGTACCGGCGGCTCCGGCAAGTCGTCGCTCACCGACGAGGTGATGCGCCGCTTCCGACTCGATCAGTCCGACAAGCTGCGCATTGCCGTGATCGCCATCGACCCGACGCGTCGCCGCGGTGGTGGAGCGCTGTTGGGCGACCGGATTCGGATGAACACGCTCGACAGCGGTCAGGTGTTCTTCCGTTCCCTCGCCACCCGCTCCGGCAGCGGCGTTGGCGACGTCAGCGTCGCCACCCTTCCGGGGGCGCTCGCCGACGTGATCGTCGCATGCAAGGCGTGGGGTGCCGACCTCGTGGTGGTCGAGACGCCGGGCATCGGGCAGGGTGACTCGGCGATCGTGCCGTACGTGGACCTACCGTTGTACGTGATGACCCCCGAATTCGGTGCGTCCTCACAGCTGGAGAAGATCGACATGCTCGACTTCGCCGAAGTCGTCGTCATCAACAAGTTCGAACGGCGCGGTGCCGAAGACGCTCTGCGCGACGTGCGCCGCCAATGGGCCCGCAACCGTGAGCTGTTCCACGCCGAACCGACCACGCTCCCCGTGTTCGGTACCGTTGCCGCCCGGTTCAACGATGACGGCGTGACGGCGCTGTATCAGCATGTGCGGGATGCGCTCGTGCAGCTCGGGCTCGTCATCGACGCCGGGCTGCTGCCCCCCGTGGAGGCCAAGGTCTCTTCGCACATCGGCGTGATCGTGCCGTCCGCGCGGCAGCGGTACCTCGCCGAGATCGCCGAGACGGTGCGCCGGTATCACGAGACCACCGCGCGCCAGGCGGAAGCGGCCCGGCATCGCCAGCATCTCGAGGAGGCGGCAACGCTCGTAGAGGCTGCCGGGCACGATGCGACAGCGGTACGTGCCACCGCCGAAGCGGCCGGCGTACACGTCGACTCCGCCACTGACGCACTGCTCACCGCGTGGCCGCAGCGCAAGGCCGAGCTGTCCGGTCCGGACCGTCCGGTGCGCACGTCGCTGTCGGGCACGGACGTGCCCAAGCTGGCACTGCCCCGCTACACAGACCACGGCGAGCTGGTGCGGTGGCTGCGCGCCGAGAACCTCCCGGGCTGGTTCCCGTTCACCGCAGGCGTGTTCCCCTTCAAGCGCGAGGGAGAAGATCCGGCGCGCATGTTCGCGGGCGAGGGTGGACCGGTGCGGACCAACCGTCGGTTCAAGCTGCTGTCGGAAGGCCAGCCGGCGACGCGCCTTTCCACGGCGTTCGATTCCGTCACGCTGTACGGCTTCGATCCGGCCGAGCGGCCCGACATCTATGGCAAGGTCGGGAACTCTGGAGTCTCCATCGCGACCATCGACGACATGCGTGAGTTGTTCGATGGATTCGACCTGTGCGATCCGTCGACGTCGGTTTCGATGACGATCAACGGCCCCGCTCCCACGATCCTCGCCATGTTCCTGAACGCTGCGATCGACCAGCAGGTCACCCGCTTCACCGACGAGCACGGCGGCGCGCCCTCTGCTGACCAACGCGCTGAGATCGGCGAACGCACGCTTCGCACCGTCAGGGGCACCGTGCAAGCTGACATCCTGAAAGAGGACCAGGGCCAGAACACCTGCATCTTCTCCACCGAGTTCTCCCTCGGTGTGATGGCTGACATCCAGGAGTGGTTCGTTGAGCACGAGGTTCGCAACTTCTACTCGGTCTCCATCTCCGGTTACCACATCGCCGAAGCCGGAGCGAACCCCATCTCGCAGCTTGCCTTCACCCTTGCCAACGGCTTCACCTATGTCGAGGCGTATTTGGCGAGAGGAATGGATGTCGATGATTTCGCGCCGAACCTGTCGTTCTTCTTCTCCAACGGAATGGACCCCGAGTACACCGTCCTCGGCCGAGTGGCACGACGCATCTGGGCCATCGCCATGCGCGACCGTTACAGCGCGAACGAACGCTCGCAGAAGCTGAAGTACCACGTGCAGACCTCAGGTCGTTCCCTGCACGCACAGGAGATGGCCTTCAATGACATCCGCACCACGCTCCAGGCGTTGTGCGCGATCTACGACAACGCGAACAGCCTGCACACGAACGCGTACGATGAAGCGGTCACGACCCCGACTGCGGAGTCTGTCCGCCGGGCCCTCGCGATCCAGATGGTGATCAACCGTGAGTGGGG
>JAYTSB010000313.1:0-6439 GCA_043745825.1 Actinomycetota bacterium
GCCCGGTAAGACCAGCTGATCACACCAGCTGATCACGACCGGCTGATCACGACCGGCTGATCACGAACAGTGTTCGTTGATCCATGCCGGCGCTTCGTCGATCCGGTTGGTCACCCGGTCGAGCTCGTTCTGCACGCGAACGATGCGCTTGCCGATGCGCTCGGCGAGCTTGGTCTTGTCGTGCTCGGTGGCCTTGGCTTGCAGCGCGGTCAGCTTGGTGATGCGCTCGGTCAGGTGGGCCTGCCGCTTCATGAGGTGCGGGATGATGTCGTCCTTGTGGGCGCACAGGGCGGTCACCCGGCCCGGGTTGCCGGTATCGGTGCCTGAGCCGCCGCCGTCACCTCCGGCGAACGCCGCCGCCCCGCCGCCGATGACGAGAGCTGTGGTGAGGGCTGCGGCACTGATGGTGTGCTTGATGTTCATGGTCTGTTCGCTCCTGTTCGAGGGGAGCCCGGATGGCGTCCTCGATGCGTCACAGGATCATCGGCAGATGTGAGCGATGTATGAGCCTTCGATCATGGAGCGATGGGACCGTCCGGCTGGATCGGCTGCGATACTGCGGTGTGGAACTTTCGGCCGACATGACCGCGCCGTGTGCTCCGAGTGAACTTTTCGGCTGGATCGACGATCTGTCGCTGTACCCGTCGTGGATGGGCCTGGTGCACCGCGCCGAGCCCGTGGACCCACGGGCCGGCAATCCACGCTGGAACGTCGAGCTGCGCGCCCGTGTCGGTCCGTTCGCCCGCTCGAAGCGCCTGGTCATGGCGCGCACGGTCTGCATTCCCGATGAACACGTGGTCTTCGAACGCGACGAGACCGACGGCCGTCAGCACAGCGTGTGGCGCCTTGCGGCGCGCGTGGCCGAGGCCGGTTCAGGCAGCACGCTGGTGATGGAGCTGCACTACGGGGGTTCGTTGTGGACCGGCGGGCTGGCCGAACGGGTCTTGCACGACGAGATCGTGCGCAGTCGTGACCGACTCGTCAATCGGATTGCCGAGACCAGGCTGTGAGCCGACCGTCGCCGCGCCGTTCCAGCACGAGCGACATCGAGAAGCACTCACTGAGAGATTCAGCGGTGAGCACGTCGTCGAGTGCCCCCGCGGTCAGGATCCGGCCCTCGCGTAAGAGCAGGGCGTGTGTCATGCCCGGCGGCACCTCGTCGACGTGATGGGTCACCAGCACCAGCGGGGGAGCCGTGGGGTCCGCAGTCAGCTCGGCGAGCGCGCCAACGAGCTGCTCGCGACCGCCGAGATCCAGCCGTGCACTCGGTTCGTCGAAGATCACCACCCCGGGCTCGTTCATCAGCGCCCGGGCCAGCAGCACCCGCTGCTGCTCGCCCGATGACAACGTGCCGAGGCTGCGTTCGGCGTACTGACCCACTCCGAGACGCGTGAGACACTCCACTGCGCGACTGTTGTCCGCGTCGGTGTAGGTGTGCCACCAGGGTTCGAGCGCCGCGTACTTGGCGGTGACCACTGCGTCTCGGGCGGTCAGCGCCGGGCGCAGCTGTGCTCCGAGTGCGGCCGACATCAGACCGATGCGCCGACGCAGGACTCGGACGTCGGTACTGCCCAGGGTTTGGCCGAGGACCCGGACGGTGCCCGAAGATGGATGCTCGTACATCGAGGTGATTCGCACCAGCGTGGTCTTGCCGGAACCGTTTGCGCCGAGGATCAGCCAGCGTTCGTGAGGACGGACCGACCACGTGATGTCGTCGAGGATGCGGCGCTCGTCGCGGACGAAGCAGACGCGGTCGAGCTCGAGCGTGGGGCCGGCGGTGGGGAGGGTCATTGGGCCGACACGATACGGGGGATGACGGCGGCGAAACGAGACCCGCTGGTAGCTTTGGCCCGGTCATGACCAAGCCCCGCGGGATCCTCCTCGTTCTGGCGCTGGCCGTCGGGCTGATCCCTGCCGTGGCGGCGGCGCCGGCGAGCGCGAGTAGCGGGGGAACCAGCGGTACGGTCGGTGGGTCCGACTCCGGCGGCGGCACTGCCGAGGACGCAGCACGAGAGATCGCTGCGGCCCGGGCACGGGCCAACGCAGCCGCCGACGCGTACTTCCAGGCCGAGTCGAAGGTGGAACTGCTGCAGGATGAAAAGAACCGTCTGAACGCGGAGACGGCCACGTTGCAAGCCCAGGTCGACGCGATGCAGGAGGCGGTGGAGGCCGTGGTCGTGAACCGCTACATCGGCTCCGGTACCACAGGCATCGATCTGCTCAGCGGCACCATCGGACCCACTGAACAGGCCCAGACCTCCGTGCTCGTGGGCGTCATCAACGACGTCTCGTCGACGAGCCTGGACGACTACACCGAGTTGCTGAAGCAGTTGGCCAAGCAACAGGGCAAGGCCGACAGGGCCACCGCTGCGTACCAGGCTGCGCAGGCCGACTTCGTGCAGAAGCAGCAGGAGGCCAACGACGAGATCGAGCGGTTGAAGATCGTCGAGAAGGATCGTCTCAACGATGAAGCCGTCCTACGTGCGCTCGAGGCGCAACGTCAGAAGGCGGCGGAAGCAGCGCAGAAGGCTGCTGCAGAGCAGCAGCGCATCGACCAGGCCAACGCTGCGGCAGCGGCCGCAGCCGCGGAGGGGAACGGTTCCGACGGGGGCGACGAGGGGCAGGGCATCGTCACCGGCAACAATGCGTCCGGGTCGTCCGCCGGTGGCACCACCGGCGGTGGCGGGTCGGGCGGCCGGCCGTCGTCCGGCATCGGCACCATCTACGGCGAAGGCGAGGCATGGGTGTGCCCGGTCCAAGGTCCCACGGGCTTCAGTGACACGTTCGGCGCGCCCCGATCCGGTGGGCGACTGCATCAGGGCGTCGACATGATCAGCCCGCGCGGCACGGAGATCGTCGCGGTGGTGGACGGCGTGGCCACTCCGAAGCAGAACACGCTCGGTGGCAACACCATCTCGTTCGCGGGCGCCGACGGCAACGGCTACTACTACGCGCATATGGACACGTACGCCACGGTTGGGTCGGTGGTGAAGGGTACGGTCATCGGCTACGTCGGCGACACCGGCAACGCCAAGTTCTCCACGCCGCATCTTCACTTCGAGATCCACCCCTCTGGTGGGCCGGCCGTGGACCCCACACCCACGGTGGCGGCGAACTGCTGATCCGAAACGTGGCTGTGCCAGCCTGTCACCGATGAGCAACGACGATCTGTCCGCTTCGTTGGCCGGCGTGCTGACGAGCGTGTCGACCGGTGATGTCGCAAAGGCGTCGAATGCGGCGTCAGCGGCGACGGTCACCGATCTGCGCCGGTTGTCCGGCGGGGCGTCGCGTGAGACGTGGCAGTTCTCCTTCTGCGGGCGCCCGATGATCTTGCAGCGCCAGCGCAGTGGTGACGTGCGCGACATGGGCATCGAGGTGGCCGTCGTTCGCGCCGCGCACGCGGGCGGCGTGCCGGTGCCCGAGGTCATCGCCGCCTCGGCCGATCGTTCGGCGCTCGGAGCGGCGTTCATGATCCTGAGCCACGTGGAAGGGGAGACGATTGCGCGCAAGATCCTGCGCAACGAGGAATTCGCCCAGGCCCGACCACGGCTTGCCGCGGATTGCGCCGGCGCGCTGGCCAAGCTGCACGCACTCGACGCGTCCACGGTGCCCGGGCTGCCATCGGTCGATCAGGTGGAGCAGTACCGGGCCGTGCTCGACGGGTTCGGCGCGCCCCATCCCACCTTCGAGCTCGTCTTCCGCTGGCTGGAGGCCAACCGTCCTCCCGCCGGCCGACGCTGCATCGTGCATGGCGACTTCCGCCTCGGCAACCTGATGGTCGGCCCCGACGGGCTGCGTGCCGTGCTCGACTGGGAGCTGGCCCACGTCGGCGACCCACTGGAGGACCTCGGCTGGTTGTGCGTCAAGGCGTGGCGGTTCGGATCACCGCACCCGGTGGCCGGCATCGGTGACTACGGGCCGTTCCTGGCCGCCTATGCAGAGGAGTCCGGCGAAGTCGTGGACGCGGACGTCGTGCGCTGGTGGGAGGTCCTCGGCACCCTGAAGTGGGGGATCATGTGCATCGTCCAGACCCAGTCGCACCTCACTGGCATGGCGAGGAGCCACGAGCTCGCCGCCATCGGCAGACGGGTCTGCGAGAACGAGCACGACCTGTTCCTGGCCTTGGAGGGACGCTGGTGATCCCGCATGACGTGCCCACGGCCCAGCAGCTGGTCGAGTCCGTGCGCGAGTGGCTGGAGCGCGACGTGCTGGCCGGTACGGCCGGAAGGCTGAACTTCCATGCCCGGGTCGCGATCAATGTGCTGGCGATGGTGGAGCGCGAGCTTGAGCTCGGGCCGCAGCAGGCCGCCGATCATGCTCAGCGGTTGCACGCCCTGGGGGTGGCCGATGACGCGGAATTGGCCGAGGCCATCCGCAGCGGCAGCATCGGTACCGGAGACGATGCCGAATCCGTGCGCGAGGCGGTGTGGGCCAGCGTGCGCGACAAGCTCAACGTGGCGAATCCGAAGTACCTGCGCGCCGACCCAGGGTGACGGGCTGCACCGGCTGTCCGGCGGCCAGCTGCCCGCACGCGGCATCGATGTCGGTGCCACGGTTGCGGCGCACCGTTGCGTTCACGCCGTGGGATTCCAACTGGTCGCGAAACTCGTGAACCCGGGCGAGCGTGGTGCCGCGGGTGAGGTAGCCGGGCGTGGGGTTGAGCGGGATGATGTTGACGTGCGCGGCCAGCGGTAAGGCGCGGCAGAGCGCGGCCAACTCACGTGCGTCGCTGTCGCGGTCGTTGACGCCGTCGATCAGCGCCCACTCGAAGCTCAGCCGGCGGCCCTTGGCTCGCAGGTAGTCGGCGCACGTGTCCATCAGCGCGTCGAGGGGGTAGCGCCGGTTGATCGGGACCAGCTCGTTGCGCAGGTCATCGTTGGCCGCGTGCAGGGACACGGCCAGGTTGACCTGCATCGGCCACTCGGTCAGCCGTTTGATGCCCGGCACCAGACCAACGGTGGACACCGTGAGATGGCGTGCGCCGAGACCGATGTCGTCGTGGATCCGCTCGATCGATGCCCACACAGCCGCTTCGTTGGCAAGCGGTTCGCCCATGCCCATGAATACCACGTTGGCCAATCGGCGGTCCAGCTCGCGAGCCTTGCGCGCCGCGCGCACCACCTGCTCCACGATCTCGCCGGCGGTGAGCTGGCGGGTGAAGCCGGCCTGCCCGGTGGCGCAGAAGCCGCAGCCCATCGCGCACCCGGCTTGGCTGCTGACGCAGACGGTGACCCGGTCCGGGTACAGCATCAGCACGGTCTCGATTCGGCTGCCGCCCTCGAGTTCGAACAGGTACTTCACGGTGTCGCCGTTGTCGCTGACCCGCTCCACCACTGTGGTGAGCGCGGCCGGTAGATCGACGTCCAGTCGGCTGCGCAGCGCCTTCGGCAGCGTGGTCAGCTCGGACGGTTCAGCGAGCTGTTCGTACAGGCCCTTCCAGAGCTGGTCGACGCGGAAGCGGGGCTGGTCGGCCAGGAGCTCGCCCAGCTCGACCCGGGTGGCGTCGTAGCGAGTGCGAGTCACGGCGCGAGCTCGCCGGCGAGTCGCCTGTAGTCGCCGATCCGAGCGCGCAGCACGTCCAGGCTGGCAGTCCAGAACGACTCGTCAGTGACGTCGATGTCGAAGTCGCGGCCGAGCTCTTCGGCCGTGTTCATGCCCACACGGGACAGCAGGTCGTCGTAGCCGCCGCGGAACCGATCGGGGTCGGCGCGATACCGCGCGAACAAACCGAGGCCGAACAGCAGGCCGTACGTGTACGGCCAGTTGTAGAAGTGAGAACCGTAGTAGTGCGGCTTGACGGCCCACATGTAGCGATGCGCGGTGCTCTGATCGAGGCCATTGTCGTAGGCGCGGGCCTGGGCGTCCACCATGATCTCGTTGAGTTCGGTCACGCCGAGGGCACGTCGCTGCCGGCGGGCGAAGACCTCGGTCTCGAACAGGAACCGGCTGTGAATGTCCACCACCACTTGATTGGCATGCTGGAGGTCGACGTCGAGCAGGGCGAGTCGTTCGGGTCCCTGCAGGCGCTGCAGACCTTCTTCCACCACCAGCGTCTCGCAGAAGATGCTCGCCGTCTCGGCGAGCGCCATTGGGAGGCGGCGCTGCAGTGGCGTGCGGCCGGCGAGTTGGGTGTTGTGGTAGGCGTGGCCCAGCTCGTGGGCGGTGGTCTGGGTGGCATCGAGGCTGCCGTTCCAGTTCAGGAACACCAGCGATCGGTCGTTCACGAACGACATGCAGAACGCGCCGCCGCGCTTGCCGTCGGCGGGGGCGGCATCGATCCAGCGCTCGTCCACCGCACGGTCGACCAGCCCGCCGAGTGAGCCGCCGTACGACGCGAAAGCGTGCCGCACGATGTCCAAGCCTTGCTCCCAGCTGACCTGTGAGGGAGCGCCCGGCAGCGGGGCCACGAGGTCGCGCCAGCGCAGACCAGCGTCGAAGT
>JAYTSB010000314.1:0-2321 GCA_043745825.1 Actinomycetota bacterium
CCGGGCAGTGCCGCGGCATTCGCCTCCGAGCTGCGCACCCTGCAGATGAACCTCACTCCGGCGCCGGTGTTCGGGCCCGTCGCGTCTGGGTCAACCGCCGCAGCGATGGCGGTGGCCGGAGCGACGGGGGTGATGCCGTCTCCGCAGATGGCCGCCGTCACCTCGACCGAGATCATGCCGGCGGCGGGCGTTGCCGTCGGGGCCCCCCTCCTCGTCGTGGACGAGTCGGCGGTCGTCGATCACGGTGCGGCCCGCCGGCGGCGTCGACGGATCCTGACCCTGTCGCTCGTTGCCCTGGTGAGCGTCGCTGTCGTTTTGCTGCTGGTCCGCCGGGATCACACCACGCCGCTGCCCCAGCTGGACAGCGTGGCGGGCAGCCAGGCAAGCAGCACCACGTTGGCGGCTGCTGCCGCAGCGACACCGCTGGCGACGCAGGTGGCGGCCGTCAGTGATGTCGTGATCGATCCGAACGTGTACATCGGCCTGCCCCAGGCCGATGTCGTGACCGCCCTGCAGGGTCTCGGGCTGCACGTCGACACCCAGGCCGTGCAGAACGCACGCCCTGCCGGAACGGTGGTGGACGTCACGCCAGCGGGCAGCATCGCCCCGGGGAGCAGCGTGATGGTCTCGGTCAGCACAGGTGACGCCGGCGGCAAGGGCGATGGCAAGGGCGGTGGCAAGGGTGGCAAGGGCGGCAAGGGCTAGCCGAAGGGCGAGCCGGCGATCTTGCACGGCCGGAGATCTTGCAACGCCGGAGCGTGCGCTGCCGCCTGATCAGAGCTGTCGGCCGTACTGCACCTCGGCCACTGGCTCGGGATTCGCGAGGCCGGGTAGCTGTGGGCCGGACCATGTGGTCTCCTCGCCCGTCCACGCCCAGCCGGTCTTGCGGTAGAACGAGCGAGCGCGCGGGTTGTCGCGCAGTACCCACAGCACGGCATGAGCATGTCCGCGCTCGCGCAGCCATCCCTGGCCGGCGTCCATCAGGGCCGTGGCCAACCCGGTGCCCCAAGCCTGCGGGTGGACGTAGAACGCGTACACCTCGCCGCGGCCGAACTCCCGGGCGACACCATTGATGCGCTCGCTGCCCACGTTGGCGAAGCCGAGGACCCGTCCCCCGAGCACGCCGGCGAACATCGCCTGGCGCGCATCTCCGAGCCACCATGCCGACGCCCACTGCACCTGCCGCGACTCGGCGAAGGCGGTGGAGTCCAACAGCTCGTCCGTGAAGACATCGCGATAGCCCGCGCGCCAGGCCTCCAGGTGCGCGGCGCACAGAGCATCGACGTCGTCAGGTGCGGCGGCGCGGATCTCGATCATGCGTTCATGCTTACCGAGCGCTGCACGCGTTCGGACGTGAATTTCCGCCGCAGTGCGACGGTGCGCGGTCAGACGGCGAGCAGGTCGCGAGCGCCGGTGTCGCTCGACGGGTGACGCAGCTTGCTCATCGCCCGGGCCTCGATCTGGCGGATGCGCTCACGAGTGAGGTTGAAATGCTCGCCGACTTCTTCGAGCGTGCGCGGCTCGCCGCGGTCCAGACCGAAGCGGAGCTTGAGGATCTCGCGTTCACGCTCGTCCAGCGGGGCGAGCAGGCGTGAGATCTCCTCCGGCAACAGCGCAGTGGCAGCGACCTCGAATGGCGACTCGGCGGAGCGATCCTCCACCACATCGCCGAGCTCGGCATCGCCGTCTTCGCGGAGCGGCTCGCTGAGCGACAGTGGCTCGGCGGCGAAGCGCAGCGCCTCGGTCACCTTGTCCTCCGGCATCTCGACTTCACGCGACAACTCGGCCAAGGTGGCCGGGCGACCGTACTTCAGCTCGAGTCGGCTGCGTGCCTTCTGCAAGCGAGCGAGCGTGTCGCCGGCGTGGACCGGGAGACGAATGGTGCGGCCGGTGTTGGCGATGCCACGCGTGATGGCCTGGCGGATCCACCACGTGGCGTACGTGGAGAACTTGAAGCCCTTGCGCCAGTCGAACTTCTCGACGGCGTGCATGAGACCGAGGTTGCCCTCCTGGATCAGGTCCAGCAGCGGCAGGCCGGAGGCCTGGTATTTCTTGGCGATGGAGACCACCAGGCGGAGGTTCGACTGCACGAACGCACGCTCTGCTTCCTCACCCTCTTTCGCAGCCCGCCGGAGCTCCCGCTTCTTCGCGGCCGTGACGTCCTTGCCAGCAGAGTCGAGGTCGGCGATTGCCGACTTGCCCGATTCAATCAACTTCGCCAAGCGGACTTCATCGTCCTTGGTGAGAAGTGTGTACTGACCGATGTCGGACAGATACAGACGAACCAGATCCTCTTCATCGCGATCAACGCGATCTTTGGC
>JAYTSB010000315.1:0-1655 GCA_043745825.1 Actinomycetota bacterium
GCCGACGTGGCGGAGCGGGGCGTGCCGGGGCGTGGCGTGGCGTAGGGGAGCGTCGCGTGGGGGAATACTGACCTGTTCGGTAGGGTTTGCACCCATCGTGCAACGGGTCGCTGTGCTTTCACTTCACACCTCGCCGCTGGCCCAACCCGGCTCAGGCGACAGTGGTGGCATGAATGTGTACGTGCGCGAGCTGGTTTCGGCCCTGGCGCAGGCGGGCGTTGACTGCACCACATACACCCGGGCATCGCGTCCCGGTCTGCCCGAGGTTGTTCAGGTAGAGCCCGGCCACCGTGTCGTGCACCTGCCGGCCGGGCCGTTCGATCTCGCCAAGGAGGACCTGCCCCACGTGGTGGAGGAGTTCGGTGACGCAGTCATCGATCATCTCAAGAACGGTATGGGTGCCGATGTTGTGCACGCCAACTACTGGTTGAGTGGCCTCGTCGCGCATCGCGTCAAGCACGAGCTGGAGTTGCCGTTCGTGAGCACGTTCCACACCCTCGCCCGAGTCAAGGCCGAGGGTGGCGATCCTGAGCCGGAGTGGCGCGATCGCGCCGAGGCGGAAATCATCAACTGCGCGGACGCGATCTGCGTCAGCTGCACCGAGGAAGAGGCTCAGTTCCGGCGCCTCTACGGCAACCCCAGAGGACGGATCGAGATCGTGTCGCCCGGGGTGGAACATGCATTCTTCGCTCCGGGCGATGCTCGGGGAGCGCGCCATGCACTCGGCCTGCCGAACGGGCCTGTGTTGCTGTTCGTCGGCCGGATCCAGCCGTTGAAGGGCGTCGACGTTGCGGTGCGGGCGCTGGCCGAGCTCCGCCGACCGGACGCCCTGCTGCTGGTGGTCGGCGGGGCAAGCGGTCTGGAGGGCAGTGCCGAGGTCGGCCGGGTCATGGGCCTGATCGATGAACTGGGCGTTCGCGACCAGGTTCGATTCGTCGAGCCGCAACCGCACCACATCCTCTCGACCTACTACCGCGCCGCCGATGTGGTGGTGGTGCCGAGCCGTAGCGAGAGCTTCGGTCTCGTCGCCCTGGAAGCGGCGGCATGCGGCATCCCCGTCGTTGCCAGCGCAGTGGGTGGCTTGCTCACCCTCGTGGACGATGGCGAGACCGGCTACCTCATCTCCGGTCGCGATCCGAGCATGTTTGCCGAGCGGATTCGCACGATCCTCGATGATCCGGTGCTGGCCGCGTCGATGGGCATGCGTGCCGCTGATCGAGCCCGGCGCTACACGTGGAGCTTCGCTGCCGCCCGACTGCGCCGCGTGTACGCCGATCTCGCCGTGCACGAGCTCGTCGCCTGCACGTGAGCGACCTGTTCGATCCGCTGGCCGTTGCGGTGTTGGAGCGGCGCATCGACGAGTGGCTGGCCGCCTTCGCCGCTGGCAATCCGGCCATCGTCGCGATCGATCGCGGCGAGGTCAGCTTGGCAGGCGGCGACGAGCCGCGCTGGTACGTGCGCCTGCGCGGCGAGGACAAGGAATACATCACGGTGTGGCTGACGCTGGGTCAGCGCACGCTGCGTTATGAGGCCTACGTCATGCCTGCGCCCGAGGAAAACCCCGACGCGCTCTACGAGAACCTGCTGCGCCGCAACGAACACCTCGTTGGGCTGCACTTCGCAATCGGGGTGGAGAGCGCCGTGTTCTTGCGCGG
>JAYTSB010000316.1:0-2273 GCA_043745825.1 Actinomycetota bacterium
GCGACGCAGGCCGGCGATGGTGCACAGGCCCATCGTTCCGGCACCCAGCACAGCGACGACCGGACGCTCGACATCGGCCACCAGCGGCCAGCACATCAGCGCCGTGTGGATGCCGCCTGCGGCGGGCTCCACCATGACGGCCGCTTCGTCGCTGAGCGCGTCGGGCACCGGATGCAGCTGGCTGGAGTGGGCCTGGAAGAACGTGCTCCACCCACCGCCGGTGGAGTGGCAGAAGCCGGTCTGGATGCCGGGCTCCAACGGGCCGAGGGCGAGGTGGGCGTAATCGTCGCCGTCGCCGGGGGCGGCATCGGGGAACGGCAGCGCGAAGCCGCGGGCGGCGTGACCGAGCACCGGCTCGATCACCACTCGGCTGCCGTCGGCGAGCTCGCCGACCACCTCGTGGCCGGGCGTGAACGGGAACGAGACGAGATCGTCGAAGTAGGTCGACGCGTGGCCCTCGATGGTGCTCAGGTCACTGCCGCAGATGCCGCTGAGACGGGTGCGGACGGTGTGCCAGCCCTCGCCCAGCAGCTCCGGCGGATCCATGGACACGAGCTTGATCGGGCCCACCTTGGCGGCCGCCGACGGGCTGACAGCCGAGGCCATCCGGGCCAGGCCGAGTCGGGCGACGTTGCGAGAGACTTGGAGTGATTTCATCAGTCGCGCCCTCGGGACATCACCATGCCGGGGAAGCTGCGTTTGCGCTCGCGCTCACTGAGCATCGTGCCCAGCGGCAGCAGTGGCCGCGGTCCGCCCGGTGCCTTCGACCAGTCCTCCACCAGCCAGCCGCGCTTGCGGGCGATGGCGGCCAGGCGCGTCTCCGGGTTCACGGCGACGGGGAACCCCACGCACTCCAGCATCGGCAGGTCGCTCGTGCTGTCGGCGTAGGCGATGGACTCCTCCAGCAGCAGGCCTTCAGCCGCGCAGTAGTCGGCCAGTACCTGGGCGCGAGTCTCGCCGGTGGGCGGCACCTTGGACAGCTCGCCGCTGTAGGTGCCGTTCGGGCGCACGGTCATCTCGGCGGCGACGATCTCGTCGAACAGCGGCTTCAGCCCGGCGACAGCGAAATCCATCGCGCCGGTGATGAGGATGGTGCGATGACCGAGGGCACGGTGCTCGCGCACCCTGCGGATGCCGGCGGGGAAGCTCTTGGTCACGATCAGTTGGGTCAGCAGCTCCTTGCTGTCCTCAGCGATCTGCTCCACCGGCCCGTCTTCGTAGCGGCGGTAGAAGAAACGCAGGAAGTCACCGCGATCCTTGCGGTCCATCGCCGACAGGCTCGGCGCCTGGGCAAGCGTGCGCAGCACGTAACGGATGCGCTCCGGAGCGTTGAGGCGGCGTGTGGCCAGCCAGGAGAAGCTCTCCACCACGTTGCTCGAGATCAGCGTGTTCTCGAGGTCGAACGCGGCGAGATGGCGCTCGGGCGACAGCACGTTTCGGCGGAGACGGTCGGTGCGGTCGTTGCGATTCTTGCCCGGCGTGGACTTGGCTCGCGAGTGCCTAACGATCGAGGGCAGGTGGATCGTCGTGATGTACTTCGTCCAGTCCACCGACCGCGGGTCGAAGTTGAACGCGTCCTGATCGGCGGGGGACTGGGCATCCCACATCGACAGCAGGTTGTCCACCTGATACAGCGCCTCGCATTCGGTGTAGAGGCCGTACAGCTGCACGTACTCATACGCCCGGTCGATGTCGATCTTGCGTTCTTCCAGCTTGGCCGCCCAGGTGGCCTGGGTGCCGCGCAACGGCAGCATCTGCAGGGTCTGCTCGGCCTTGGTGGCCAGCGACTTGGCTCGCTTCAGCTGTTGCTGCACCTTGCCCCGGGCCGGGAACTTCCACTCCGGCACCACGATTGGTTGACCTTCGGGGTCGTACAGCGGGTGCTCGGTGAACCAGTCGCGGATGTTGTCCACCATCGCCTGGTACTTGAGTGGGTTCACGCCGCCGCTGGCAACCTGGGTGATGCGCGGCGCGTCCGGTCCGGTGGCCGCGACGGCGATGATCGCGGCGACCACGATGTCGACCGGAATCACATCGACCGTGCCCTCCGGAACGCCGGGGAACTGGCTGAGCAGACCGCGGGCGTAGCTGAGGATCACCGGTTCAGCCATACGGAAGCCGCGAATCCAACCGGGGCGCGGCTCGGCGAGCGCAGACTCGATGATCGAAGGGCGCACGATGTTGACCGGAACGTTGCCGTTGCTCTCCATCAGGGCCTGCTCGCCGAGTGCCTTGGTGTACGCGTACGCGTCCGGCCAGCCCACGCTTGCGGC
>JAYTSB010000317.1:0-12209 GCA_043745825.1 Actinomycetota bacterium
TTGCCGGCATCGAGCAGCGAACGAGCCTGCAGCGCGGCGAAGCTGATCGCGTCGGCGCCGAGCGGGGCCAGGTAGTACGGGTCCATCTCCATCGAGTACAGGAGCTCGGGATCGCTGGTGCTGGAGCGCCCGGACCCCATCGCCACGGCGACGTCGATGTCACCGATCTGCAGGCGCAGCCACGCCTCATAGAGCGCCCATGCGCCATCCATCTCCACGTGCGAGTCGCGCTTGGGCGGCCACGCGCCGACCGCATCGATGTTCTGCACGAACGAGAACGCCTGGCCGGCCACGTAGTCGCAGCTGCCGGCACACGTGAAGTCCACGTCGTCACGGGTGATGCCGGCATCCTTCACCGCCCCGGTGACGACGTCGAGCAGCATGCGCGCCTCGGTGTACGGGATGCGACGGACCATCGGCGAGATGCTCCAGCCGATGATCGCTATGTCGTGCTTGTGCGGGTCGTGCTTGTGCGGGTCGTTCCTGTTCGGGTCGTTCGTCATGTCAGTTCAACCTGTTCACGAGGCCGGGCGTGGTGTCGTCCGGCTCACCAGTGGGGATCCATCCAACGAAGTTGCTCATCGGGTCGTTCTCGTCGCGCTCGGCGGGTGAGGCCCATACCGCAGCGACACGCAGGCCGACGTGCACGGAGTCGTTCGGTGTGTCCACCAGGCCCTGGTAGCCGAGCACGATCTCGGCACCGTCGAGCAGCACGTGCACACGGGCGAACGGCTCGGTCTCGGTCTGACCAGGGTACGGGGTGGGCGTGATGATGGTGTAGTTCGTGATCACGCCCGTCTCCGGCAGCGTGACCTCGTGCTCGGGGGTGAGCTCCACCGAATCGATCGGGCAGAATCCCTTGCCCTGGGTGTACAGGCGTCCGCAGCCGGGGCACTTCAGGCCGAGGAGGCGGCCCTCGCCGGTGGCCTGCTCGTACCGCTCGAGGTTGGTCGGCACCGGGGTGCGGTAGGTGATGGTGGCGTTGTAGTCCATCATCGTCACCGGCTCGTCCAGCTGCGGGCCATCGTTGGTCTCCGGGGTCTCACCGGGAACGAACGCGTCGAGGTCGTTGATGTGCCCACGCCGCTCCGACTTCCATCGCGGCGCAACGCGCATGCCGGTGTGCATCGCCTCGGCCGAGCCCGCGTCGACGGCGTGCATGATCGAGGTGTCGGCGCCGTCGAGCTTCACCAACGCCATCGCAAACGGGTGATCGAGTGGGTGCTGTGCTGTGGGCTTGCCCACCCAGCACCAGGTCTGCACCGTGCCGGCCGGACCGACGTCGACGAAGTCCAGCGCCAGTTCGTCACCGGTGTCTGGATCCCACTCCCGCGGGGGCACGATCACGCGGTCGCCGCTGCGGATGCCGATCAGTCGTTGCTCGGTGAGCGCAGTGAAGAACGCGCTCATCACCGGCCCCAGGGATCGTCGATACGGGAAGCGAATGGTCGCCTCGGTCGTGGCAGTCACAGGTTGTACCCCCAGATTTAGACTCTGGTTCTATGTTGGTCAACCCGGGCCCGGCGAGTCAACTCGGAGCCGGAATCGCCGTCAGCTCCCCCGGTCGACACGCGAAAAACGCGCCCACGGATCGCCAACCCGCGACCTGGTCGCGACGGCGCAACCCGTGGGCGCGAACTTCGCGGCGGGTCGGCACGGCAGGAGTCGGTGGGAACGAGGCGTCAGTGCACCGTGCGGTAGCGGATGGGGGCCCGACCGCGACCGCTGTACTGCGGGTCTGGGCCGAGCCGCTCCACCTTGGCGGCCTGGACCATCTGCTCGATGGCCTTGCGCAACGTCATCGGGCTGCCACCGACCTGGTCGGCGATGTCGGTGAGCACGAACGGGCCCGTCATGGTCTGCACGTGGGCGACGATCTGCCCGATGGTGACGCTGCCCGCACTGGATCGGCCGGTGCGGGTGGACGTGGCGCTGGGCGTCGCTCGCTGCGCAGCCGGACGTGACACAGCCGGACGTGACGCAGACGGCCGTCCGGCGCGGTTGCCGGTGATACCGGCCTCGCGGAGAACCTCCGGCGGCACGCCCAGGCGAATCCACGACGCCGCGCTGATGTCGTGTTGGTCGCCCCAGGTCTTGGCGTGGTCGAGAAACGCTCGCTTGACGGCCGCGCTGTCGCCGAGGCGCAGGTGCTCGACGCGGCTGAGCGCCTTCAGCTTGTCGATCACATCGGTGGTCTGCTTGGCCTCACGCTCGGCGTCGTCGATCGCGGTGAGGTCGACGATGCTGCCCGGGTCATTCAGCCAGAGCAGGTATCGGCGGATGGCCTGTTCAGCGGCATCGTCTGTGGACATGACCGCAGGTTAATGCCGTAGCCTGACCCGGTGAGTCATCGACATCGGGTCGTCGTGATCGGCGGAGGTTTCGGGGGCCTGGCTGTGACTCGTGGGCTGCGGCACGAAGCCGTCGACATCACGGTCATCGACGCGAACAACTTTCACACGTTCCAACCGCTGCTGTACCAGGTGGCAACGGCCGGCCTCGGCGGCGACGACGTGGCCTACGCGGTGCGGGGAATCTTTCGTCGCCAGCGCAACGTCATGTTCCGGATGGCCCGGGTCACCGCCATCGATCTGGAGCACCGGACGGTCTCGCTGTCGGCCGGCGCCCCGGTGGGGTACGACACTCTCGTGGTGGCCGCAGGTGCTGTCAGCGACTCGTTCGGGGTGCCGGGTGTGGAGGAGCATGCCTTCCCGCTGAAGTCCGTCGACGACGCGCTTGCGCTGCGCAACCACATGCTCGCCCAGTTCGAGACTGCGGCCGCTGATCCCGCATCCGTCGATCCGGCGACGCTGAGCGTGGTGGTGTGCGGCGGCGGGCCGACCGGCGTGGAGATGGCGGGTGGCGTCATGGAGTTGTTCCAGCACGTTCTCGCCAAGGATTTCCCACAACTCAACGTGCGCCGGGCACGGGTGGTGCTCGTGGAGGCCGCCGACCGGCTGCTCGGAGCGTTCACGCTGCCGAGCGGCGAGCGAGCGCGCCGGACGCTGGAGCGTCGCGGGGTCGTGGTCGTGACCGGAACCGGGGTGAGGCAGATCGACGCCGCGGGCGTGGCCCTCAACGATGGGCGACGCTTCGATGCGCACACCGTGGTCTGGGCTGCCGGCGTGCGGGCCAACCCGTTGAGCGAGATGCTCGGCGTGCCCCTGGGGCGTGGCGGTCGGATCATCGTGGCACCGGATCTTTCCGTATCCGGTCACCCTGAGGTGTTCGCGATCGGCGACATCGCCGCCGACGCCGATCAACCGCTGCCCCAGGTTGCCCAGCCGGCGATCCAGGGCGGCCGGCACGTTGCCCGGCAGATCGCGCGGCGCCAGGCCGGGCAGGAAACCGACGCCTTCTGCTACCACGACAAGGGATCGATGGCCACGATCGGCCGTCACGATGCCGTCGCCGAGTTCCCGGGCGGTCAGCGCCTGTCCGGCCCGCTCGGCTGGATGGCCTGGTTGGGGTTGCACATCGTGTATCTCATGGGCTTCCGCAACCGCGCCAACGTCCTGGTCAACTGGACATGGAACTACCTGACCTACGACCGCGCCGCGCGCCTGCTCGCCGACTCGGATACGCCGGGCGCCTGACCATGGAGCAGCGCGTCGGCCGGTTGGCCATCGTGGGCGGAGGACGTCTGGGCAATGCCCTCGTCCGGGCCCTACGCGGCACCGCCGTGCACGCGTCAGGTCCATTCGGGCGCGGCTGCGACGGTCGCGGTCACGACGTCGTCCTCCTAGCCGTGCCCGATGCGCAGATCGCCGCCGCAGCAGCGCTGATCGAGCCCAGCGCTGTGGTCGGGCATTGCTCCGGTGCCAACGGTCTCGACGTGCTCGGCGAGCGCGAGGCCTTCGGCATGCATCCACTGATGACCGTGACCGCACACGGTGCCGTCTTCGCCGGGGCCGGCGCCGCCGTTGCCGGCAACACGCCGCACGCACTGTGGGTGGCCCGCACTCTGGCCACCACGCTTGGTTTGCAACCTGTGCACATCCACGACGACGATCGCGCGGCATACCACGCCGCTGCTTCCATTGCCGCCAACTTCGTCGTCACGCTGGAGGACGCGGCCGAGTCACTGCTCGCTACCGCCGGGGCAGACCGGTCGATCCTCATCCCGCTGGTGCGGGCCGCGGTCGAGAACTGGGCAGCGCTCGGAGGCCCTGCCGCGCTGACGGGACCGGTGGCACGCGGCGACGACGCAACGGTGCAACGCCAGCGCAGCGCTGTTGCCGAACGCTGCCCTGACCTCCTCGCATTGTTTGACGAGATGGTGGCGCGCACCCGCGCCCTCGCCGAACGCCGCCCTCCACCGGCGTGACGTGTTGACGCAGCGCCGCCCAGCGCTGCGAGAACATCGAGCGATTTCGTGACGAGGTCGCGGCACACTTCATCTGACCATCACAACAGGAGACCGCGATGACCCGCCTCGGCTACCAGATCCCCAACTTCACCTATCCCGACGTCGCTCCCGCCGACATCTTCGCCAATCTGGTCGCGCAGGTGAAGGCCGCCGAGGCGAGCGGCTTCGACCGCATCTTCCTGATGGACCACTTCTACCAGTTGCCCGGCATCGGCGCGCCGGACGACTACATGCTGGAGTGCTACACGACCCTCGGCGCGCTGGCCCAGCACACCTCGACGGTGCGGCTCGCGGCGCTGGTCACCGGCAACACCTACCGCAACCCAGCCGTGCTCGCCAAGATCATCACTGCGCTCGACCACGTGTCTGGCGGGCGGGCGACGCTGGGCATCGGCTCCGGATGGTTCGAATTGGAGCACGACGCGTTCGGCATCCCGTTCAACACGTTCTCGGAGCGCTTCGAGAAGTTGGAAGAAGCCCTGAACATCATCCTGCCGATGCTGCGCGGCGAGCGTCCAACCCTGCACGGCAAGCACTACTACGTCACCGAGGCCATCAACTCCCCGGCCCCGATCTCGAAGATCCCGGTGATGATCGGCGGCTCGGGGGAGAACAAGACCCTGCGAATGGTGGCCCAGTACGCGGACGAGTCCAACCTCACCTGCTTGAACGATGAGATCCCTCGCAAGCTCGAGGCACTCGCGGGGCACTGCGAGCGGCTCGGCCGGGATCGCTCGGAGATCGTGGTCACCAAGCTGATGATGATGGTCATCGGCCGCACCCATGACGAGGCGATGGGCGCGGTCGACGCGTTCATCGCCAACCACGGCTGGCCGCCGGAGGTGGCCGAACTGATGGCACCGCGCATGACGATGGGCGATCCTGACGAGATCGGCGCGGCCGTCCGTGAACTGCTCGACCTCGGCATTGACGGCATCACCCTCAACCTCGCCGCCAACGCTCACGACCCGGAGATGATCGCCCTCGCCGGCGAGACCGTGAGTCGCGCCATCGGCTGAAGGGCCGATGTCTACAGCAGGCGCCGATCCGTCGCCCACGCGGTGAGCTCATGTCGGTTGGACAGCTGAAGCTTGCGCAGCACGGCCGACACGTGCGACTCCACGGTCTTCACGGACAGGTGCAGCTGGGTGGCCACCTCACGGTAGGTGTACCCGCGCGCGATGAGGCGCATGACCTCCTGCTCGCGGGCGGAGAGCTGGTCGAGATCCGGGTCGTTGGGTGCCGGCGCGCTGTCCGCGAACGCGTCGAGCACGAAGCCGGCCAGACGCGGTGAGAACACTGCGTCGCCGGCGCAGACCCGGCGGATTGCATCGATCAGCTGATCAGCATCGATCGTCTTCGTCACATATCCGCGGGCGCCGGCGCGGATCACAGCCACCACGTCCTCAGCCGCGTCGGACACCGACAGGGCGAGGAACGTGGCCTCCGGCCAGTCGGCGAGAACTCGCTCGATGATCGAACGTCCACCGCCGCCCGGCAGGTGCACGTCCACCACCGTCACGTCGGGCCGCACGGCCAGGATCGCAGCCACCGCCTCGTCCACGGTGCCCGCCTCACCCACGACATCGAGCACGCGACCGATTTCGGCGCGTACGCCGCTGCGGAACAGAGCGTGGTCATCAACGAGGAAGACGCTCGTCATCAGCGCACCGGCTCCGCTGCCTCGGTGAGCGGCACCGAGAGACACACCTCGGTGCCGCGCCCGGGCGCGGTCTCGATCGCAACGCTGCCGCCGACGCGCTCGAGCCGGGCCTCCATCGACCACTCGATGCCGCGCCCTGCGAACGACACCCCCGACGACACCCCTGACGACACCCCGGTGCGATCGAATCCGACACCGCGATCGCGGACGAAGGCATCGACGCGCGCCGCGCCGACCTCGACGAACACCGACACGTCCTGCACCCCGCTGTGCTTGGCAGCGTTGACACACGCCTCTCGCGCCGCGGCGATCAGCGCGCCGAAGGCGTCGTTCATCGGCCGATCCCCCACCACCACCGGATCGATGCGGATGTCGTGCAGGTCCTCGACCTCGTGCACCATCTGCTGCAGCGCGCCCACCAGAGTTGCGGCCTGCGCTCCGCCGCCGGAGCGCCCGTACAGCCACTCACGCAACTCAGCCTCCTGCCGGCGGGCGAGCGTCACGGTCCGGCGCGGATCGGCAGCGTTTCTCTGGATCAGCGCGAGTGTCTGCAACACCGAGTCATGGAGATGTGCGGCCATCGCCTCGCGTTCGTCCATACGGATTCGCTCGCGGCGTTCGGCCGCCGCCTCCTGGGCCAACCTGGCCAGCCACGGCCCGACGAGCACAGCGATACCCAGGATCGTCAGCGCAGTTGCGTACACGCCGACCTGCAGACTGTTGGACACGCCGCCGGTATTGCCCACCAGCACGAGCCCAACGGCCACGAGTGCGGCGCCGGCGATGATGCGAGCGCGCGCGTGGCGGCCCGCCATGACATCGGCGAGCGGCGACCCGTCCTGACCGTTCAAGCCGAGCAGCCTGTTGTCCGGGCGCAGCACGCCGAGCAGGGCCACGCCACTGACCACGACGATGACGGTCACCATGAACGCGTCACCCAGCCACAGCCCGGCGCCGCGCACGATCAAGGCGGCACCCAGCGACAGCGCGGCCACCGACAGGTTGCGGCGCTGGTCGAGCTGCTGGGGCGACGGCAGGTCGGCTGCGCCGGGCGCGGTGAGCAGGTGGCCGAGCAGGTACAGGACCACGCCCAGCCCGCCGGCGAACGAGAGCATCACCAGTGCGGCTCGCACCACCACCGGGTCGATCCCATGCTGGTCGGCGAAGCCGCCGGCGACGCCGAGGAAGACGCGATGATCCTCGCGCCGGGTGAAGGCGAGCGACGTTGTCCGGGTGGTCATGCCGGACGATTGTCGCACGGGGCGCGCAGCGTGTCATCAGGGACCGGATCAGAGATTTGATCAGGGTCAGTCAGGGAGACGTTCAGGGTCGAATCAGGGTGCGTCCCGGATGTGCCCGGCCATCCGCCAGCGGATGATCATGGCATGACCTCAGGAACTGCAACCATGAACGAACCGATGCCTGCCTCGCCGAACGCCCCATCATCGAGCCAGGATGGCCCGCCGCCGCCACGGCACGCGCCGTGGTGGCACGTACCCGTGGCCCGCAACGCGGACGACAACAAGCTCGGCGGGGTCGTGTCCGGACTGTGCAAGACGTTCGGCTTCGATCTGCGCACCACCCGCTTCGCCACCGCAGTGGCAGCCCTCGCGCTGCCCGGCGTGACTGCGCTGTACATCGCCGCCTGGATCCTGCTGCCCAAGTCGCCGGAGTCGGCCCGTTCGCTCCACGACATCGTCACCGAGCGGCGGCGACGGCCACTGCTGATCGCGATCGCGATCCTCGCGATCTTCTCCGGGTTTGGTTCGTGGGCCTTCTTCGGCGGCCTCGGTTGGGGCTTCACCCTCGTCGGTGTGGGCGTGGTGCTGTGGCTGTCCCCCAACTTCGGTTCCGGTTTCCGCACCACAGACGATGCGCCGCTGGGCGCTGCCGTACGGTCAACGGCGTGGCCCGCGCCAGAAGCGCCGGCAGCCACTGTCATGGCTGCCCCGTCCGCCCTGCGTCCCGTACGGCGCCGCCGTCATCCCATCCAGGCCCTGTCACTGGCCGCCGCGTTCGCGACGGCGCTGATGATGAGCCTCGGCAACGCGCTCGACTGGTGGAACGCCAGCGTCTACGGCACCGTCATCACCGTGCTGGCCATCCTCGTGGCCGGCACGGTCATCGGAGCCGTCGTCAACCGCAGTTGGTTCGGCGTGCCGATGCTGATGATGCTCCTGTTGACCGGCACCGGCCTGCTGATCACCCACCCCAACCTGAACGGAGGCTTCGGTGATCGCGACCTGCGGCCCACCACGGTGGCCGAGGCAGAGCTGGCCCGGCACCTCGGCGCCGGCCGGCTGCGGCTCGACCTCACCTCGCTGTCGGTGGAGCGCACCGTCACGGTCCGCGCCGAGGTCGGCTACGGCCAGATCCGCATCCTCGTGCCCGCCGACGCCGCCCTGCAGCTGAACACCAGAGTCGGCGCCGGTCATGTGGTGCTCGACGGCGAAGAACTCACTGCCGGCGTGCGCCATGAAGACGACCGTCTGGCGCCGGCGCCGGGCGAGTCGGCGAACGCTCGAACGATCGTGCTCGACCTCGAGATCGGCGGCGGCGAGATCAACATCACCCGCGAGGGCTGACGCATCGCGATTGTTGCATTGCAAACGCGCCCCGCGGAAAGGGTTCAGCCGCGCCAGATTGTCGTCGTGCGAAAGCCTGACGGGGCGTTGCCCAGCGCCTCCCCTTTTCGAGATGTCGAGCGCCGAACGCCTGCTCAGCGCTCCCTCTTCGAGTCGCTGGCCCCTCAGATGTCGTGGTGCGACATCTGAGGTGCCTGCGTCGATCCGTGAGGTGCGACCGGTCAGTGCGTCGCCGGTGTGGCCGATCTGGCGACCTCGAGCAGGCCACGTCCCGGAAGTACGCCCTCGCCCGAGTCGTCGAGGCGCTCCGGCGCTTCCGGCGCTTCCGGCGCTTCCGGCGCGACATATGGCCAGCTTTCGCACAATCCCGCAAGGTGGTCACGCACCTCTCATGCTTGACTATGACGATGGCTGCAAGAATCGAGATCGCCCGGGACATCACCGCGTCACCCGACGCGGTCTACACGGCGATCTCCGACGTCACGCGCATGGGCGAGTGGTCCGAGGAGTGCTACGCCTGCGATTGGCAGGCTGGGTTCGACGCACCACAGGTCGGCGCCCGGTTCGATGGTCACAACCGCAACGGCGAGCAGGAGTGGATCACTCAGTGCACGATCACCACAGCCAACCCTGGGCGTGCGTTCGCGTTCGAGTGCTCCATGTTCGACTTCCACTTCTCGACGTGGGGATACAACATCGAGGCGACAGCGACCGGGTGCCGGGTCACCGAGTGGAGCGACGACCTGCGGCCCGAGTCCGCCCTCGAGTTCAGCGCACGGATGTCGGGCATCGACGACCGAGCTGAGCGCAATCGTCAGACGATCAGCGGGACCCTCGAACGGCTCGCAGCCGCTCTCGAGAGCTGAACTGACCCGCTCCGCATGACGCCGGTGCCGATCACCAGGTGAACGGCTGCCGCGTCTCGAACTCCCAGCCGTGATCGGTGCACGCCTTGCCGACGGCCTGGGGATGGAACCCTTGGAGCAGCACCGAGCCGGCACCGTTCACGGCGATCAGCACCCACGGCGATCCGTTGCGACCATTGCGCCGGAAGCGGAGCCGGCTGGCGGGGTCACGGACGATCCGCGACTTCACCGCATCCTTGGTCCCCCAGGTGATCTCGAACGGCGTGATCCGCATCACAGTCGGTTCCGCACGTGCGAGCATCACCCCGAGGATGGCGATGCCGGCGGCAAGCACGCCGCAGATGATTGCGATCACGGGCGCCTTGTCCATCCCTCGCCATGCAGCGAGCGCGAACACGACGAAGAGGAAACCCATGACGACGCTCATCTCGCCTTTGCGTTGGACCAGCTCGGTCATGCCGTCACGCTAGCTCGCGGGCTGCCACCGCCCGGTCAGCCGATCAGAGTGTCGAGCCGGGTCCTTCGCTGTTCAGGACGCTGGGGTCATCCACTCCACCAGGCGGCGGCGCCACTCGACGGAGCACTTGTCGGCCTGCACGTTGACGAGCGTGGTCTGGTCCAGCGGCAGTACACCGGCGAGCATCTCCAGCATGCGCTTGTCCTCCGCACCGATGGCGAGGTCGAAGCGGATGACCTCCTCGGCGGAGACGGCGAAGTCGTCGTTGCGCCAGATCACGAACGTGAAGTACGAGGTGGTGTCGTCCACGGGGGTGGACAGCAGCAGGATGATGTGCGACAGCCCGGTGCCGTAGTGGATCTCGCTGCGCACGTCGAAGGGCAAGTGGAAGCCCGACGACATCGCCCGCTCCACCGCCTTGGTGGTTTGCCCGCTGGCGAGCGTGCCGAGATCGCTGTTGTTGGCGACGACGGTGTACTCGTACCCGAACCAGCCGTTGTCCAGCGGCTTCAGCTCCACCTTGGGAACGTGGGTGTCCTGGCCGCGGCCGAACGTGCCGACGTGCACGAACGGGAAGTGAGCAATGTCGAGGAAGTTGTCGGTCATCCGCGTGGATGACGTCTGCCAGAGCTCGACCGGCGTGTTGATGCGGCGGAACATGGGGTCGTCCTCGTGCGGGACGACGGGAATGGTGCCCGCCGGCTCACCGATGCACAGCCACACCAGGCCGTAGCGCTCTTCTGCGTGGTGGGTGGAGAGATGCGCCCGCGGTGGCGGTGGCACGCCGCCGCCGGACGAGGGCACGTCCACGCAGCGGCCGTCATCGCCGAACACCCAACCGTGGTAGGGGCAGACCAGGCACCCATCCTGGAGCAGGCCCTTCGACAGCGGGGCCTCGCGGTGGGGGCACCGGTCCGGGGCGGCGACGATCTTGCCATCGGCGCTGCGGTACAGCACGATGTTGCGGTTCAGCAGCTTCACGCGCTGGGGCGCACCACCGACCTCGACACTGCGTGCCACTGCGTACCAAGCATTGTTGAGAGCGTCGTTCGCACACAGGATCTCGTTCATCGGCTGCAGCTTACGATCGTGGTCAGACCCAGAGCAGGAGCGCGCATGTTGCATCGACCACAGCCGACCGTCACCCTCGTCCGCGGCGACATCATCACGATGAACGCCGCCCGCGAGGTCATCACCGACGGTGCGGTCGCGGTGCAGGGTGAACAGATCATCGCTGTCGGCAGCCATGCCGAACTTCGTGCTGCGTACCCCGATGGCGTGGCGGTGGGCAATTCCGACACCGTCGTAACCCCGGGGTACGTCAACGCCCACCAACACGTCACCGGAGACCGTCTGGTGCACTCCTGCATCCCCGATGCGATCGATTCACAGGAGGCCATCTTCGGATGGGCGGTGCCCGTGCACACCGCCCACACCGGCGACGACGACGAGTTGTCGGCATCACTGGCCGCCGTGGAGGCGCTCGTCAACGGGGTCACATGCACGCTGGAGGCGGGCACCGTGGCCCATCCCCGGCGGGTGGCCACCGCCCTCCACGCTGCCGGATTGCGCACGATGCTCGGCCAATGGGGCTGGGACGTCGCTGATGCTCCGTTCGCTGCGCCGGCGGAGGAAGTCTTGGCGCGCCAGACCGAGATGCTCGACGAGCTGCCACCGGGTGGACTCGTCGAGGCTTGGGTCACGTTGGTGGGCCACGATCTGATGAGCGACGCCCTCGTGGTCGGTGCGTCCCGTCTGGCGCGTGACCGGAGCGTGGGTCTCACGTTCCACATGTCGCCCCACGGCAACGACGCGGTCAGCTACCTGGCGCGAACGGGGCGTCGCCCGCTTGCCCATCTCGACGACCTCGGCGTGCTCGGCCGGCACGTGGTGGTGGCCCACGGTGTGCACCTCGATGACGAGGAGGTGGAGATCGTGCTGCGCACCGAGACTGCGATCGCAGCATGCCCGTGGGCCTACCTGCGCACCGCTCAGGGTGTCACGGTGGCCGGCCGCCACGGCGATCTGTTCCGGCGCGGCGGACGCTTGGCGCTGGGCTGCGACGCAGAGAACGCCGGCGACGCCGTTGACATCCTGCGCGCGGCTGCGCTATTCGTGGGTTTGGAGCGCGACCGCACGATGGATGCGTTCAGCATCACCGGTCATCACGGCCTTGAGCTGGCGACCATCCGTGGGGCCGAGGCAGTCGGCAAGGCGGCGAGCATCGGCTCCCTGGAGGTGGGCAAGCAGGCCGACATCGTGGTGCACG
>JAYTSB010000318.1:0-4137 GCA_043745825.1 Actinomycetota bacterium
CCGGACGGCTCGACCGCTTCGTCGTAGCCATCCACCTGCACGGGGTAGTCGTGCAGGGTCTTACTCGTCGCGGGGACCGACATACGTCGCGATGATTGCACTGTGGAGCTTGCCGATCGCGATCTGGAGCAGCTCAGTCTCGGCGTCGAGCTCCGCGCCGTCGAGCGCGTCGCCGCTGACCTGCGCTGCAGTGGCGAAGACTTCTGCGAGAACGCCGGACATGCGGTCGCCGCGGGGTAGGCGTGAGAGGCCGTCGCGAACGGCCTGCAAACAGGACATCACGCTGCGCGGGAAGGCCCGGTCGTGGAGCAGGAAGTCGATCACGGCGGTGCCATCGATCGGTGAGCGCGTGGCGCGCTGGTACATCTGCAGCGCGGACAGCGAGCGGAGCACACCCATCCACTGCACTTCGGCAAACGCTTCGCCACCGCCGCCGACGAGTGCGGCGGCACGAACGCCGAGCACGCGGGTGGTCATGTCGGCGCGCTCGATGGCCTGACCGATGCGCAGGAACTCATACGCATGGTCCCGGCTCATGGTCGCGCTGAGCACCCCGTCGAGGCGTTGCGCGTCGGCGATCACCCGGTCGGCGAAGCGCGAGCGGCTGCGCCGGCTGACGCCGTCGGAGCGGTGCGCGGCGACGTAGAGGTAGAGGTCGTTCACCACCTTCCACGCCTCGCGAGGCACGACCTCGCGCGAGCTGCGCAGGTTCTCGCGCGCCATCGCCACGGTGTTCACGACGCAGTTGGCATTGTCGTCGGCGGCGATCAGGAAGTGCACGATCGACGCTTCGTCGGCCTGGTCGTGGTGGCGGTCGTGCAGCGCCTGCGCCCCGGTGATGGCGAGCAGTGGCTCCCACGAGCTGACCAGGTAGGTGGGCAGATCGACGATGACGTCGGTGTAGGCACGCACGATTCGCACGGTGTCCTCGGCCCGCTCCATGTAGCGCGCAGCCCAGTAGAGCTGCTCGGCAACCCGCGACAGCAGCGCCATGATCAGGCCTGATCGTCGTCGGCGGACGGGGCGATCGTCTCGATCACCCACGTGTCCTTGCTGCCGCCACCCTGGGACGAGTTCACGACCAGTGATCCCTCACGCAGCGCCACCCGGGTGAGCCCGCCGGCGGTGACATAGCTCGTGGCTCCGGTGAGGATGAACGGGCGCAGATCGAGGTGGCGCGGCAGGATTGCGCCGTCGCACAGCGTGGGTGCCGTGGACAGCGACAGGATGGGTTGGGCCACCCAGTTCCGCGGATCGGCGATGATGGCCTGCGTCCGCTCGTCGATCTCTGCGTCCGTAGCGCTGTTCCCGATGAGCAGGCCGGCGCCGCCGCTTTCGTTCGCCGGCTTGACCACCAACTCGCGCATGTGCTCGATGACGTACTCGCACTCGGCCGGGTACATGCACCGATACGTGGGCACATTGGCGAGGATCGGCTCCTCGTTCAGGTAGTAGCGGATCAGTTCCGGTACCCACGCGTAGACCACCTTGTCGTCGGCCACGCCCGCACCGGGCGCGTTGGCGATGGCCACCTTGCCGGCCCGCCAGGCTCGCATCAAACCGCTGACACCCAACGTGGAATCGGGGTTGAACGCCTCCGGGTCGATGAACATGTCGTCGACACGCCGGTAGATCACGTCCACGCGTTGGGGCCCGTCGATGGTTCGCATGTAGACGATCTCGTCGTCGTCGACGAACAGATCGCGTCCCTCCACGAGCGGCACACCCATCCGCTGGGCGAGGAACCCGTGCTCGAAGTACGCCGAGTTGTAGATCCCCGGCGTCAGCACCACGACCGTGGCGTTGCCGTTGCTGGCCGGGGCGAGCGAGGTGAGCAGCTCGAGCAGTTCGTCGGTGTAGCCGTCGACGGGCTGCACGCTGTGCTTTTCGAACACGTCGGCGAAGGCACGCTTGGCGATCAGGCGGTTCTCGATCATGTAGCTGACGCCGCTCGGCACGCGCAGGTTGTCCTCCAGCACGTACACAGTGCCGTCCTGGTCGCGCACGATGTCGCTGCCGCTGATGTGCGCCCACACGCCGAACTTGGGGTGCACGCCGACACACTCGGGTCGGAAGTTCACCGAGCCCTCGAGCAGTTCGGCCGGGAACACGCCGTCGGTGATCACGCGCTGGTCGTTGTACAGGTCGTCGATGAAGTGGTTGAGTGCGCGCAGCCGTTGGACGAGTCCGGCCTCGATGTGCCGCCACTCGTCGGCATCGATGACCCGCGGGATCACATCGAACGGCCAGGCGCGGTCGATGCCCCGCCCGTCGGAGTAGACGGTGAACGTGATGCCCATCGTCAAGATGTCGAGGTCGGCGTGGTCCTGACGAGCCTGGAGCTCGTCGGTGCCCAGCCGCCGCAACGTCTCGACCAGCACACGGGCGTGTGGGCGGGCGCTGCCGTCGGGCAGCAGCAGTTCGTCGAAGGCTCCAGCATGGACGCGCAGATCGGTGACAGTCACTTGGCCCAGTGTCGCACGTCAGCAGGGCAACTGTGTTGCGTGACTGTTAACGATTGCCTGTTTGACCAGGGACCACGCTGGGTAATGGCCGTCTGCCCTGCGGGTGCAGGGTGCCGGTTCGCCGGCTGAAAAAAGGATGGTATTCCGTGCTCGGAGCATTGTTGGCAAGCGGCATCTACATCGGCGGTGGCGCACTGCTGGTGATCCTGATCATCGTCCTGATCGTCTTCCTGGTCCGCTGACGCGGCGCCCGATCGGGCCCAGCACGTTCAGCTCGCCGGCTCCTTGGGCAGGCCGAGCACCCGCTCACCGACGATGTTTCGCTGGATCTGGCTCGTGCCACCCCAGATGGTCTCGCTGCGGCTGAAGAAAAAGGCGCTCATCATCGCGCTGACGGGATAATTCTCGCGCCGCCTGTCACGACCGGTGCCCGGCCATGATCCCGTGGTCGGTCCGGTGGTGATCAGCATTGCCTCCGGCCCATGGATGTCCAGTGCCAGCTCCATAGCGCGCTGGTGCATCTCCGACCAGAACATCTTGTTCGTCGCCCCGAGCGCCGCAACGCCTGCGTCACGAGCGTTGTTCAGCGTGGCGCTCAGCGACCGCAGTCCATTGACGCGCAGGATCTGGATCCTGGTGTAGTACGCGGCAAGGCGCTGGCGGATGTCGGCGTCCGCAATCCGGCCGTTCTCGGTGGCAGCAGCCACCAGCAGCCGGTACTCCTCCTCGAAGCGGCGGTAACCGGTGGTGGCACTCATGCCCCGCTCGAACGCGAGCGTGGAGTTGGCCACCTTCCAGCCGTTGTTGACACCGCCGACCACGTTGTCCTTCGGGCACCGGGCGTTGTCGAAGAACACCTCGCAGAACTCGGCCGTGCCGTCGGGCTGGGTGATGCCGCGCACCTCCACACCGGGCTGGTTCATCGGAACGAGGAGATAGCTGATGCCCTTGTGCTTGGGTGCCTCCGGGTCGGTGCGGGTGAGCAGGAAGCAGTAGTTGGCGTGATGGCCCTGCGTTGTCCAGACCTTCTGGCCGTTGATGATCCATTCGTCGCCGTCCAGCACTGCGGTCGTCTTCAGGCTGGCCAGATCCGACCCGGAGTTCGGTTCGCTGAACCCTTGGCACCAGCTCATCGTGCCGTTCAGGATCTTGGGGAGGAACTCCTGCTTCTGCTCCTCCCTACCCCACTGCAAGATGGTGGGCCCCACGAGCGTGTCGCCGAAGAAGTCGGCGCGCAGCGGCGCCTTGGCGCGTGCGAACTCCTCGGTGAGCACGACGCCCTGCATGGTGGTGAGGCCCTTGCCGCCGTACTCCTTGGGCCAGGTGGCGCAGATCCACCCTCCTTCGAACAGCGTCGCCGGCCACGCCGCGTTGAACGCCTTGCGGTCCTCCGCGCTCATCTCGAACCCCGGCTCGAGCCAACCCGCCGGCAGGTGCTCCTCCAGCCAACCGCGGATCTCCTGGCGAAAGGTTTCGTCTTCGGCGGTGTAGCTCAGGTCCATTCGCAAAGTCTGACCGAGTGCGCCTGACACCGGCAAACGCAGCAGACGTGTTCCGGTTCACGCGCCGTTCACACGTGGCGAACATTGGGGTAACTGACCGAACCTATGGTCGTCTCAGTGTTCAGCCCCGCTCCTGTGACCCCCGGTTCAGATGCCCATGACCCCCTCTG
>JAYTSB010000319.1:0-6220 GCA_043745825.1 Actinomycetota bacterium
TGAAGCGAGCGCTCGCGAACAACAGATCGACGAGTCGTTGCACGCAGACCTGAAGTCGATGCTCTACGCCAAGGCGGGGCCGTGGGGCATGGTGGATGCGGGCCACGAGCTCGGCCTGCGAGGCGCCCACCCGTTGCTGGAGCTTCTTGCCGGCAGCCGAAGCCCCGCCGAGCTCCTCCACCGCTTCGATCGGCTCGAACCGGTCCTTCACTTCGGCAATCGGACGCGCTGCACGCCGAGCAACCAGTCGATTGACGTCCGCCACGAAGGTCGCGACAATCACCGGCCCGGGTTGCCCGAAAGCCTCTTTGTGGTCGGTGCCCAAATCGGCATGCTCGAACGCATCGGCGTTCGCGGTCTCACCGCAGTGGTGAACGAGTCGCTCGTCGTCTGGCCCCGACGAGCGCGTGCTGGGTCGCTGGCACAAGGTGTCAGCGCGTCCAACGCCCAGCCGGACGGGCAGACGAGCACATGGACCGTGCGATGGCGATCAGCGCCCTCGAGCCCTGCACCGGACTGGACAGGTTGCCTCGCGCTCGACGTTCGCCGCTGTGTCGCTGATCAGCCTGCTGCACGATGGACCCTGACTGACACCGCCCAGCGCTGGAGTCTGTCCAACCGCACACTGCAGCGCAGACTTCGTGCCGACGGACACCGTCTGCCAGCACTCGTCCTCGAAGGTCGCCTCGACGCGGCCGAAGCACTGCTGCGCCGCACCCGACTTCCAATCACCCACGTCGCCTACCTCTGCGGCTTCGCGGACCACGCCCACTTCACCCGAACGTGCAAACAACTCCGCGGCGCACCGCCGTCTGCGCTCCGCACCGACACGGTGTGATCAAGCGGACGGCGACCTCGCCGCTCGTGTCTGAGACTGCCCAGGGAGTCTCGGGATCATCCATCCTTTGCTGCCGAACTCAGGCCGGTTCGAACAGTTCCAGCTTTTCGTTCATGTACAGCTCGCGGCACTTGGCGCGTTGCAGCTTGCCCGACGACGTCTTCGGCAGCGTGCCGGCGCGCACCAGCATCACGTCACGCGGCGGCAGACCGCAGACCTCGATCGTGCGGTGGTGGATGGCCTCGCGGACCACGACCGGATCGTCGGTGCGCACCTCGGCCACCACGATCACGGTCTCCTTGCCCTTGTAGCCCTCCACGCCGAAGGCGATCACGTTGCCGGCGCGCACGCCGTCCAACCCGCCGACCGCACGCTCGATGTCCTCGGGGAACACGTTGCGGCCGCCGACGATGATGACGTCCTTGATCCGCCCGCAGAGCACGAGCTCGCCGTCGAGCATGTAGGCGAGGTCACCGGTGCACAGCCAACCGTTGGAGAACAACGCCGCCGTGGCGTCCGGGCGCTTGTAGTAGCCGGGCGTGACCGAGGTACCGCGGATCAGCAGCTCGCCGACGTGACGCTCGGGCAACTCCTCGCGGGTGTCGGTGTGCACGACGCGCATTTCCAGGTCCGGCACGGCGTGGCCCAGCACGGGCAGGCGGCGCACGGCATCGCCCTCGGTCTCTGGGGTGATCTCCACCGGCTTGGCGACGCGGTCACGCTCCAGCACCACCCGGTCGACGGCGTCGGTGACCAACCCGCGGTGGCGCTTCGGGAAGGCGCCGCCGATCGCGACCTCCGCCATGCCGAAGGCCGGGAACACACTGCCGGGGCGAAACCCGAAGCGCGCAGCGGCCTCGACGAACGCTTCGACGGCGGCAGGATCCACGGGTTCGGCTCCGCTCAGCGCAAGTGTGAGCCGCGACAGGTCGAGGCCCTCCATCCGCTTCAGTGCCCGCGTGGCCAGCACCCACGAGAAGTTCGGCCCGGCCGTCGCGGTGCCACCGTGGTCGCTGATCCACTGCATCCAGTTCCCCGGATGGGCCATGAAGTCCTGCGGAGCGGCCTGCACGAGCTGGCAACCGTTGGTCATCGGGATCGACAGGAAGCCGACCAGACCCATGTCGTGGTAGAGCGGGAGCCAGGAGACCATGACTTCGTCGGGGCCCAACTCGGCCGCTGCACACGACGCGTCGATGTTGGCGGTCAGTACCCGGTCGGGAATCATCACACCCTTGGGTTCGCTGGTGGACCCGCTCGTGTACTGCAGGATCACGAGCCGTTCCGGATCATTGGCTGGGATCTCCAGCCGCTCCCCGCTCGGGTCGCCGGGCCCGGGGATGACGTTGGCCATCGGTTCGATCGGTGGATCTCCCGGGCCGGCGGCGTAGAACGCGGCGAGCATGTCGTCGATCAGCACGAGCTTGGCGTCGCCGTGCAGGATGCGCGCTCGGGTGCTCTCGACGAAGGCGTCCAGCGATGCCATCCGCATCGGCAGCGGCAACACCATGCTGGCGATTCCGCTGAGCCAGCAGCCCTGGATGATGGTCATCAGCGATCGGCTCGTGGGGCCGAGGATCGCGACGTGATCACCTGGCACCAGACCGCGCGCCTGCAAGGCCGCCCCGACAGCACGTGCTTCGTCGTGGATCTGCCCCCACGAGACGAAATCGGGACCATCGGTTGGCGCAACCGAGGCACCCACGAAGCGCACCCCCGTCGGCCGATCCGCGGCTGCCTGCAATCGATCAGTGATGGAACCAGCGGGAAGAGCCATAGCAACGCGAACGATAGCCCCGCCACGGAAACGGACCGCTGCTCGGGCCGGACCCGCTCGTACAGTGTTGTGCCTATGGCCTCCGCCGACTCCGACATCCCTCCCTTTCGATACTCGGCGACCCTGGCCCAGGACATCGAGATGCGCTGGCAGGAGTATTGGGATGCCAACCGCTGCTTCGAGGCACCGAACCCGGCCGGTCCGCTGGCGGATCCGTCGGCGATGGCGTCGACCTCTGCCAAATTGTTCGTCCTCGACATGTTCCCGTATCCGTCCGGCACCGGGCTGCACGTCGGTCATCCACTCGGTTACATCGGCACCGACGTCTACAGCCGTTACAAGCGGATGGCGGGCTACAACGTCTGCTACACCATGGGCTTCGACGCGTTCGGCCTGCCCGCCGAGCAGTACGCAGTGCAGACCGGCCAGCATCCAGCCGTCACCACCGCCGCGAACGTCGCCAACATGCGCCGCCAACTGCGTCGCCTCGGGCTCAGCCACGACCAGCGGCGCAGCATCGACACCACGGATCCGGGCTACTACCGCTGGACCCAATGGATCTTCCTGCAGGTGTTCAATTCGTGGTACGACACAAATGCGCCCGCGCGTGATGGCGAAGGCGTCGGCCGGGCCCGGCCGATCGACGAGCTGATTGCGGAGCTCGCCGCCGGCACACGCCCCACGCCGGACGGGCGCCCGTGGGCGACACTGACCACAGCCGAGCGACGCGGAATCGTCGATGACCACCGCTTGGCCTACGTGTCCGAAGCGCCGGTGAACTGGTGTCCGGGTCTGGGCACCGTTGTGGCCAACGAGGAGGTCACCGCCGACGGCCGCAGCGACCGCGGCAACTTCCCCGTCTTCAAGCGCAACATGCGCCAGTGGATGATGCGCATCACTGCCTACGCCGACCGGCTGATCGACGACCTGGATCTGCTCGACTGGACCGATGCGATCAAGACGATGCAGCGCAACTGGATCGGCCGCAGTGATGGGGCGCGGGTGCGCTTCCCAAGTCCGGCGGGGCCGATCGAGGTCTTCACCACCCGCCCGGACACACTGTTCGGGGCCACGTTCATGGTGGTGGCACCTGAGCACCCGCTGATCGATGCACTCTCCACGGCCGAGCAACGCGACGCCGTGGCTGCGTACCGTGCGGCGGCCGCCGCGAAGAAGGACGTCGACCGCCAGGACCTGACCCGCACCAAATCCGGCGTCTTCACCGGCTCGTACGCCACCAACCCGGTCAACGGTGCCCAAATCCCGGTGTGGACCGCCGACTACGTGCTGATGGGCTACGGCACGGGCGCCATCATGGCTGTGCCGTGCGGTGACCATCGCGACTTCGAGTTCGCCCGCCAGTTTGGCCTCGCCATACCGGCCATCCAACAGCCGCCGCAATCGTGGTTCGACGCCCACGGCATTGCCGCCACGCTCGACACCAGCACGTGGCCGGAGGCGTTCGTTGGCGATGCCACCTACGTGCAATCGACCAACGACGACGGCCTCGAGCTGAACGGGCTGGCGTCGGTGGTCGAGGGCAAGCGGCTGACCAACGAGTGGCTGATGGACCACGATTCCGGCCGCGGCACCACCAACTTCAAACTGCGCGACTGGCTGTTCAGCCGCCAGCGCTATTGGGGCGAGCCGTTCCCGATCGTCTACGACGAACACGGCCCGGTCGCGCTGCCCGAGTCGCAACTGCCGGTGCTGCTGCCCGAGACCGACTCGTTCTCGCCGCGCACGTTCGATCCCGATGACGAGTTCAGCAATCCGGAGTCGCCACTCGACCGGCTGGAATGGTGGACGCAGATGCACGCCGATTTCGGCGAGGGCGAGCGCATGTACACGCGCGACACCAACGTGATGCCGCAGTGGGCCGGATCGTGCTGGTACGAGCTGCGCTATCTCGACCCCACGAACGAAAGCTCGTTCGTGGATCCGCAGGTGGAGCAGTACTGGATGGGCCCGCAGGGCACGAACGCCGACGGCACCCAACACCCCGGCGGCGTCGACCTGTACGTCGGCGGCGTGGAGCACGCCGTGCTGCACCTGCTGTACTCGCGCTTTTGGCACAAGGTGCTGTACGACCTCGGCCACGTCAGCTCGATGGAGCCGTACTACCGCCTCTACAACCAGGGCATGATCCTGGCCGCGGCCTTCAAGGACGAACGCGAGATCTACGTCGAGGCCACCGAGGTGGAAGAGCGCGACGGCGGGTTCTTCTTCGAGGGTGAACCCGTCACGCGCGAGTGGGGCAAAATGGGCAAGAGCCTGAAGAACGCGGTGTCCCCGGACGAGATGTACGACGCCTACGGCGCGGACACGCTGCGGCTCTATGAGATGAGCACGGGGCCGATGGACGCCTCGCGTCCGTGGGAGACGCGCGATGTCGTGGGCATGTACCGGTTCCTGCAGCGCGTGTGGCGCAGCATGATCGACGAGCAGACCGGCGCCTTGGCGTTGGGCGGACCCGCCGACGACGCCATCACGCGCCTGCTGCACCGCACCATCGACGGCGTGCGAGCGGACCTCGACGGCCTGCGGATCAACACCGCCATCTCCAAGCTGATCGAGTTGAACAATGCGATCACCAAGCTCGGTCGGTGCCCCGCCGATGTCGCCGAGCCACTCGTGCTGATGCTCGCGCCGTTGTGCCCGCACGTGACCGAGGAGCTGTGGAGCAAGCTCGGCCACGCCGAGTCGTTGATCCGCGAGCCGTTCCCCGTGGCCGACCCGGCACTGTTGCAGGACGACACCATCGAACTGCCGGTGCAGGTCAACGGCAAGTTCCGGGGCAAGATCTTCGTCGCCGCCGCAGCCGATCAGGCAACCGTGGAGGCAGCCGCCCTCGCCGACGAGAAGGTGCAGCATGCGCTTGCAGGAGTTGCCCCGAAGAAGGTCATCGTGGTGCCGGGCCGCACCGTCAACATCGTCACCTGAACTTCCGGTCGACTCGGATCAGACCGTGAGGGTGGGGTCGACGAGGACGCGACCGATCATGCCGCCGGCGAGGATGCGGTCCAGCGCTGCGGCCAAGCCGTCGAGCCCGACGATCTCGGCGGCGTCACCGTCGATCTGCGGCGGCCGCAGGTCGGTGGCGATGCGCTGCCAGAGGTCACGTCGCTGATCGATGGGCGTCTGCACACTGTCGATGCCCAGCAGGTTCACGCCGCGCAGGATGAACGGGAACACCGTGGTCGGCAGCTCTCCGCCACCGGTGAGGCCACTGGCGGCAACCGCAGCACCGTAACGCAAGGTGCGGAGAACGTAGGCCAACGTCGAGCCGCCAACACAGTCGACAGCACCCGCCCATCGTTCGGACTCCATCGGGCGCTTGGACTCGGCCGACGTCTCGGCGCGGTCGATCACGCCGGCGGCCCCCAGTGCCGTGAGCCAGTCCACGGATGACCCCTTGCCGGTACTGGCGATCACCTCGTGACCGAGGGCGGCGAGGATGCCGACGGCTACCGAGCCCACGCCACCGGTGGCGCCAGTGACGAGCACCGGCCCGTCGCCGGGGCGCAACCCGGCCGCCTGGAGCGCCGCAACGGACAGTGCTGCCGTGAACCCGGCCGTACCGATCATCATCGCCTGCTTGGCGG
>JAYTSB010000320.1:0-4076 GCA_043745825.1 Actinomycetota bacterium
GGCATCGTCCGGGCCGTGGACGGCGTCAGCCTCACCCTCGAACGCGGCAAGGCACTGGGCATCGTGGGCGAGAGCGGCTCGGGCAAGACCATCCTGTCCCGGTCCATCATGGGTCTGCTTCCACCGAAAGGCTCGATCCGCTCGGGCAGCATCAAGTTCGAGGGCCGCGAGATCGGCAATCTCAGCCGCAAAGCAATGCGCCACGTCTGGGGCAAAGAGATGGCGATGATCTTCCAGGATCCCATGACGTCGCTCAATCCGTTGATGAAGATCGGCAAGCAGATCACCGAGCCCCTGCAGATCCACCTCGGCATGGACACGGTGTCGGCCTGGGCGACGGCGGAGAAGCTGCTCCAGGACGTTCGCATCCCCGAGGCGCGCCGGCGGTTGGACCAGTACCCCCACGAGTTGTCGGGCGGCATGCGCCAGCGCGTGATGATCGCCATCGCCCTGGCCTGTGGTCCCACGATGCTGTTCGCCGATGAGCCCACCACGGCACTGGACGTCACCGTCCAGGCCCAGATCCTCGACCTGCTCAACGAGCAGCGCAAGGACCGCAACATGTCGCTGGTGCTGGTCACCCACGACCTCGGCGTGGTTGCAGGCCACACCGACGAGATCGTCGTGATGTACGGCGGTCAGCTCGTCGAGCGGGCGCCCACCAAGGTGCTGTTCGCACACATGCGCATGCCCTACACCGAAGCGTTGATGCAGAGCATCCCCAAGATCGAGGACCCCAGCCACACCCGGCTCACGGCCATCGGCGGCCGCCCACCGGATCTGGTGAACCCACCGAAGGGCTGTCGCTTCGCGCCGCGCTGCCCGTACGCCCGAGAGAAGTGCGAGAACGAGATGCCGCCGCTGGAGCCCGCCGAGACGCCCGGCCACTACTTCCGATGCTGGTACCCGGTCGGCAGCCCCGAGTACCTCGAAGCCCGAGAGCGGCTGCACCTCGACGAGGTCCCGGTCATCATCGGCGAGGTCTCCTGATGGCCGGTACCGGAAACGCGCACCTGCGCGATGCATCCGAGTCGCTGCTGCGGGTTGAGAACCTCGTCGTCCAGTTCCCCGTCGGACGCACCGGGCTGAAGGTCAACGCGGTCAGCGGCATCAGCCTCGACGTGCTCCGCGGCGAGACGCTCGGCCTCGTCGGTGAGTCCGGCTGCGGCAAGAGCACAACGGGCCGCGCCATCATGCAGCTGCCTCGCCCCACCTCCGGGTCGGTGTCGTTCGAGGGCAAAGAGCTGACCAGCATGGGTGGCGACACCATGCGCGAGGCGCGCACGCGCATGCAGATGATCTTCCAGGACCCGATCTCCTCGCTGAACCCGCGGCGCAAGGTCCGTGACATCGTCATGGAGCCGCTCACCATCTGGAATCGCGGCACCAAGGCCGAGCGTGACCAGCGCGTCGACTCCGTGCTCGAAGAGGTGGGCATCGATCCCCAGCGCGCCGCCGAGAGCCAGCCGCACCAGTTCAGTGGCGGCCAGTGCCAGCGCATCAGCATCGCCCGCTCGCTCGTGCTCGACCCGTCGCTGATCATCTGCGACGAGCCCGTGTCGTCGCTCGATGTGAGCGTGCAGGCCCAGGTGCTGAACCTGCTCGAAGACCTGAAGGCCCGATATGGCCTGACGATGATGTTCATCGCCCACGACCTCGCCGTGGTCAAGAACATCAGCGACCGGGTTGCGGTGATGTACCTCGGCAAGATCTGCGAGGTCGCCGGTTCGGACGACCTCTATCGCCAACCGGCCCACCACTACACGAACGTGCTGCTGAGCTCGATCCCCGTGCCGGACCCCAACATCGTCGTCACGCGCCACGCCATCGAGGGTGAACCACCCTCGCCGGTGTTGCCGCCGTCGGGCTGCCGGTTCCACACCCGCTGCCCCGCCGCGTCCGAGCGCTGCTCAGCCGAGGAACCGATGCTGCGCGAGATCTCTGACGGACACTTCGTGGCCTGCCACTACCCCGTCCACGGCGGCGAAGCCCCGGTGACGATTCGCTCGGGTGCCACCTCGCGCTGAGTTCGGACTCCTCCGGCCACCACTGGAGGAGAATCCTGGGCGCACTGTGGCTCAGCGGCCGAGCGCACGACGCCTGTCCCGCTGCGTTGTCATCGGGGTGATCCTCGCCGGCTGTTCCGGCGTCGCGTCCCGACCCTCTGCGAACGCTCCGCTTCGGCCCGCCACCGGCTCGCCCGACACGAGCTCGCCCGACACAAGCTCGCCGGACACAAGCTCGCCGGACACCAGCTCGCCGGACTCAAGCTCGCCGGACTCAAGCTCGCCGGACACCAGCTCGCCCGGAACGGTGGCTCCGCCGGCCCGCGTCGATCCGGCTCTCGCCGTGGATGACGCAGTCACCACTTCGGTTGCCGACGCGGCCGTGCCCGGTCGGCTCGTGCTGCTCGGCGACTCGATTGCCGACCAGCTGTGCGCCGAGTTCCCCGACGCGACCTGTGTGGCGTTCCCCGGTGCGTGGGTCGCCGACGTGCACGGTGTCGACCTGGCCGACGGATTCGTGACCCAGGCGCTGTTGCAGCCCGAGGACACGGTGGTGCTGTCCAGCATCGGCGGGTGGCACTCCCCCGGGGTCGACGACGCTGAGATCCTCCATCGCCTCCAGGCGCTGTACTCCCGCCTGTCCACCGCAGTACACCGGCTGATCGTGCTCGTGCCGCCCTATCCCAACTTCACGCTGTGCGTGAACCCCTCCACCCCGGAGGCGATCGCGCTGCTCGGCGCGCATCACGACGAGCTCTGCCAGACCCAGCAGCTCATCGCCGACCTGGAGCGGAGCTGGCCGGTGACGGAGGTCCCCATCATCGGGCCGTACGTCTCCGACCAGGAGCATCAGACACCGCAGGCCCGCCGCCAGCTGGCCCAAGCGATTCGATTCGTGCTCGGCAGCAATCCGGACCACCTCGCCGGCTGATGAGTTCGGCAGCAAGGTGCGCAACGACAGTCGTTCTCCCTGTACTCACCGACCATTGTCGAAGCGCCCCTCCGGATGCAAGCGAGATTGACGAAGCAGAACGACAGGCGCCGAGGCAGATCGGTGTCATCTACCCAGCCTCCCTGGGGAGTTTGGCCATGGATGCATTCGGGCTCCGGGAACTCTTTCCGGCGCCTGACAAGCTGTCCACCCCCGAGCGCAGGCCCGCCACCCGTCTTTCAAATGGGACTCACCTCCGGCCGGAACTTCGTCATCCGGCGCAGCGTGGTCCGGCGCAGCGTGATCCGGGGGCCTGATCAGCTGCGAAAAATCAGCTGTTCGCGTACTTCGGTGGGCGACGCTCGAGGAACGCCGTCATCGCTTCGCGGTGGTCGGCCGTCTGGCTGAGCATGATCTGCTGCCGGTTCTCGATGTCGATCGCAGCCTGCATCGGAACCTCGAGCGCGGTCCACATGCCCTGCTTGGTCATCGTGACGCCCATCGGTGCGTTGCGCATGATCAGCTCCGCCTTCGCGTACGCGGCCTCCAACAGAGCAGCGTCGTCGTGCACCTCCACCACCAGACCGATGCGGTGCGCCTCCTCGACATCGAACACCCGGCCCGTGAGCATCAGTTCCTGGGCGCGGGCAACACCCACGAGACGGGGCAGCAACCAACTCGTGCCGATGTCGCACGCCGACAGACCGATGCGGATGAACGCCGCGTTGAACTTCGCCGACCGCGCTGCAATACGCACGTCGGAGCCCAGCACAAGCGCGAGTCCGCCACCGGCGGCGGCACCATTCACTGCGGCGATCACCGGTTGGGGCAGCGACCGCAGGCGTGGAATCAGGCCGGCGATGTGCTGCTGCACGGCAAAGCCTGTCTGGACCCTTCCGAGGCCAGCGGTGTGCGGCGCGCTGCCGTAGCCGCCGAGGTCCAGCCCGGCGCAGAAACCGCGCCCTGCACCGGTGAGCACCACCACCCGCACGCTGGCGTCGACAGCGATGGTGTCGAGGGTCTCGTGCAGCGACTCGATCAGCTCGGCGGTCATCGCATTGAGGGTGTCCGGACGGTTGAGCAGGATCTGGGCGATGCCCGGGGCGGGATGGGAGAGCTCGACGACTGCCATCGCCTCA
>JAYTSB010000321.1:0-5861 GCA_043745825.1 Actinomycetota bacterium
CACTGGCGCGCAACGACCTGTTCACGGTGGTGTTCGATGCCTACCAGACCGACACGGCGGACTACGCCGATCTGCTGTTGCCATCCACGCTGCAGACCGAGCACGTCGAAATCATGGACTCCTTCGGTCACCTCTACCTCAACTGGAACGAACCGGCGGTGGCGCCGCCCGGCGAATGCATGAGCAAGACCGAGATGTTGCGCCGACTTGCCGCAGCGATGGGGCTGACCGAGCCGGCGCTGTTTGCCACCGACCTCGAACTGGCCGCAGATCTGCTCGACACGCCGACGTGGCGCGACGCAGGCATCGGGGTGCAGGAACTGCGCGCGGCCGGCTGGCTGCGCATCCCCGGCACGGAGGCATACTCACCGTTCGGGGAGAGGTTCGCCACGACATCGGGCCGTTTCGAGTTCACCTCCGAACGCGCCGAGCGCGACGGTCATGGCCGGTTGCCGAACCATCGTCCCCCGCGGGAAGCATCCGCCGCTGCCGCAGGCACGTTCGCCCTGCTCGCCCCGGCTGACCACCACTACGTCAACTCGGTGTTCGCCGGCATCGCCCGCAACATCGAGCGCTCCGGCGAACCAACGGTCACGATCTGCGCGGCCGATGCACAGCCGCTCGGCCTGCGCGAGGGGTCACTGGTCACCGTCGGCAACGAGCGCGGCTCGTTCGTGGCCCGGCTCACCATCGGTCCGCTCGCCCGGCCCGGCGTCGCAGTGACCGCCAAGGGTGGCTGGACGAAGACCTTCACGGGCGGCCACTCGGTGAACGCCACCGTCGCCGAGCGAGACAGCGACATGGGCGCCGGCGCCACGTACCACGACAATCGGGTCAGCATCCGGCCCGTGTGATGATTCGGCCGCGAACGGGCGAGGGATCACCAGCCGCGGAACTGCACCTCTCGGCGCTCGATGAACGCCTGCACGCCCTCTTGGAAGTCCTCGGTTCGACTCGCCAGCTCCTGCGCCCACGCCTCGTCCTCGAACGCACCCTGACGGTTGCTGTCAAGTGAGCGGTTGAGCAGCCACTTGGACAGCGACACCGCCTTGGTGGGCGCCTTGGCCAAACGCGCGGCCCATTCGTCGGTAGCAGGACCGAGCTGGTCGGCGGACACGACCCTGTTGATCAGGCCGATCCGCTCGGCGTCTGCGGCGGCGAGATCATCGCCGAGGAAGATCAGCTCCTTGGCCTTGGCCAGGCCGATCAGACGCGGCAGTAGGTAGGCGCCGCCGCCGTCGGGGGTGATGCCGCGGCGCACGAATACCTCGATGAACCGCGCCGTGTCTGCAGCGATGATGAGGTCGCAGGCGAGCGCGATGTGGGCTCCGATGCCGGCGGCGGTGCCGTTGACGGCGGCGATGACCGGCTTGTCGCAGTCGATGATGCTGCTCACCAGCCGCTGCGCACCGCGCTTAATGTTGCGGCCGACATCGCCCATCGTGCGCTCCGGTGCATCGGCGGGGCGCGGCGCCTCGGGGATGCGCGAGACGCGGAGGTCGGCGCCGGTGCAGAAGTGCTTGCCGTTCGCCGTCAACACCACGACGCGCACGTTGAGATCTGCACCCGCCGCTTCGAACAGCTCGATCAGCCGATTGCGTTGATCGGGCGAGAGAGCGTTCGCTGCATCGGGGCGATTGAGCGTGATGCGGGCCACACCCTCGTGCAGTTCGTACAGCAGGTCGGTGTCGCTCATCGGGCCGTGACCGTAATCGTGTCTCGTCCGCTGCGCAGCAACGTGCCGGGCGTGGCGCCGGTGGGCGCACCGTCGGTGATGATCGTGACGCCATTGACGAGGACGCGCTTCACTCCGTGCGAACCAGCGGTGAGCCGGGCCGAGTTGCCCGGCAGGTCGGTCACCAGCGCGGCCGGATCGCTGTCCACCGTGGCGGGGTCGAACACAAACAGGTCGGCGAGCTGACCGACAGCGACAGTGCCGCGATCGCGGAGGCCGAACAATGCTGCCGGACGCGAGGTCATCAGCTGGATCGCCTTTTCGATCGGGATCAGCTGACGGCCGCGAATGCAATCGGCGAGGAATCGGGTGGGGTACGGCGCGCCACACATGCGGTCGAGATGAGCCCCGGCGTCGCTGCCACCGATCATCGCCCGCGGATCGTTCCAGAGCTCGGCGCGCATCCGCCAGGACTCGCCGTCGTCGTCGGCCGGTTGCGGCCACAGCACCGTGCGCAACTCGTCGGCAATCACGATGTCGAGCAACGTGCCGAAACAACTCATCCCCCGCTCCTCGGCGATGTCGGCGACGCGCCGGTTGCGATGCCGCTCGTTCTCAGGGGCGAAGGTCGTGCCGATCACGTAGTCGCCCCAGTCGGCGAGACGCCGGAACACGCCGGCCTTGGGCGACTGGCCGAGCTCGAGCAAGACCAGCCGGGTGTCGGGGTTCTTCAACCGCTCGATGCGTTCCGGCACGGGCACGCCGAGAATGGCCTGCCAACCCGGGATCAGCCACAGGCCGCAGAACGTGTTGAAGCTCATGTTCATCGGCACCTGCACCGGCATGGTGAGCGCCACCACCATGCCACCGAGTTCGGTCGCCCGCGCACTGGCCTGCATCTGCCGCGGTACGCGCTCGGGCACCCGGGAGTCGACGGTGAGCACGTTCCAGTTCATCGGCCGGTTCGCCGCTGCGCTCATCCGGCCCAGCAGCTCGATCTCGTCATCGGCGAACATGTCGAGACACCCCGGGACGATGCCCTCCAGCGTGGTGCCTTCGTGCAGGCCGGTCTCCTCGCACAGCGCGATCAGCTCGTCCGGCGTGGCCCAACGACTCGCGACGGGCTCGCCCTCGCCGTCGCTGTGCGAGGTGCTGTTGGTGAACGAGAATCCGATCGCGCCGGCCTGGATCGCAGCGGCCAGCTCGCGGCGCATCGCCGCCACCTGAGCCGGGTCAGCGGCGTTGCCAACCGCATCACCGCCCATGACGTAGCGCCGGATGGCGCAGTGGCCGACGAGGAAGCCGGCGTTCACCGCGATGTTGCCGTCCATTCGGTCGAGATATTCGGCGAAGGTCTCCCAGCTCCAGTCCGTGCCGTGCTCCAGTGCGGCGAGCGGCATGCCCTCGACCTTGGCCATCATCTTGCGCAGGTAATCGGCGTCCCCGGGAATGAGCGGTGCGAGCGTGAACCCGCAGTTGCCGCCGATCACCGTGGTGACCCCGTGGTTGCTCGACGGGCTGGCCGTCGGATCCCACAGAAGCTGCGCGTCGTAGTGGGTGTGCGGGTCCACGATGCCGGGCGCCACAACCAGGCCGGTGGCATCGAAGATCTCCGTTGCCGGCTCCTCGCTCTGGCCAACCACAACGACGCGGCCATCGCGCACGCCCACGTCGGCAACGACACCCGGGCTGCCGGTACCGTCGACGACGAGGCCACCGGTGATGAGAAAGTCGAGCATTCGGGCTCCCAAAGAGAATCTGACGGTCCGTCAGATCCTAGACTGCACTCTCGCTACAGTGGCGAGTTGCGTCACGGGACGACAACTCAGGGGGACATCGCGACATGACCAAGCACTACCGGCTGCTCATCGGCGGCGAGTGGACCGACGGCGCCAACGGCACCTACGACATCGTCAACCCGGCCACCGAACAGGTGGTGGGTGCAGCGCCCGAGGCGTCGGTCGAACAAGCCTTGGCTGCGGCTCGCGCTGCGCAGGATGCGCTCCCGGGTTGGTCGCGCACGCCTCCCGCGGAGCGGACCAGGCTGTTGAACGCCGTCGCCGACAAGCTGCGCGAGCGCGCCAACGACCTCGTGCCCTTGATCATCAGCGAGACGGGAGCCACCGCGCTCGTTGGCTCGCGGATGCAGGTGCCCGTGGCGATCGAACGCTTCGAACGTTACGCCAGGGGCGCGATGAAGGACCTCAACATCCCACTGGCGCCATCGGCGATCGGGGCCACTCCCCTGGCCGCCGGGGGTCTCATCGGCGCAGTCGTCAATCGCCAGCCGGTTGGCGTGGTTGCCTGCATCTCTCCGTACAACTTCCCGCTCGTGAACATGGCCGGCAAGATCGCACCCGCGCTCGCGGTCGGGTGCACGGTGGTGATGAAGCCTGCGCCGCAGGATCCGCTGGCCGTCATCGAGCTGGCCGAGATCATGCACGAGGTCGGCTTCCCGCCGGGCGTGATCAACGTCATCACCTCCTCCCGCCCCGAGCCGGCGGTTGCGCTCACCGAGACCCGAGACGTGGACATGGTCAGCTTCACCGGGTCCACCGACGTGGGCGAGAAGATCTTCGAAGCCGGCGGCACGACGATGAAGCGTCCGCTGCTGGAACTCGGCGGCAAGGGCGCCGGGCTCGTGCTGGACGACGCCAACCTCGACACCGCCGTGGGCGCGATCGCGAGCGTCTGGAGCTTCCATTCCGGCCAGATCTGCACGGCCCCGACGCGCGCCATCGTGCACCGGAGCCGCTACGACGAACTCGTGTCCAAGCTCGCCGCGTACGCGCCGAACCTGAAGGTGGGCGATCCGACATCGATGGACACGTTGGTCGGGCCCGTCATCTCTGCGGCACAGAAGGCCCGGATCGAGGGATACATCGCCTCCGGCGCCGACGAGGGCGGCACCGTCGTGGTCGACGGCCGCAACCCGGCCGGCCTCGATGCCGGGTTCTACGTCGGCCCCACCCTCGTCGCCGACTGCCGGCAGGGCATGCACGTGGTGCAGGAGGAGATCTTCGGACCCGTGGTGGTGGTCGTGCCATTCGAGGACGACGACGAGGGCATCGCGATATCGAACAGCACCGAGTTCGGCCTCTATGACTACGTGTTCTCCACCGACATCGACCGCGCCTACCGCACCGCCAAGCAACTGCGCAGTGGCAACGTGGGGATCAACACCGCCCAGCGCAACCATGACACCCCGTTCGGCGGGTTCAAGATGAGTGGCGTCGGTCGCGACGGCGGCGACTTCGGGATGCTGGCCTACACGGAGATGCAGACCATCGTTTGGCCAGGCTGACACTCGTCGCCAACAGCACCACAATTCTCACACTGCGTGGGATTCGTCAAGAGCGCCCAATTCCCCGAATCCGGGACTTCCGACGGTTCTTTCACGAACGGGCTGCGGTGGCACAAAGCGGTCGCACCTGGGGCGATCGAATCGTCCCAGGTCAATCACGGCGTGCGTCAGACTGCGCGTCGAGGCCACGGGACTCATGGCGGCGAGCGTTGACTCCCTTACCGTGAAGTCTGGTGTCCTGACGATCGCCTGGGCCATTCGACTCATCGCCGCCAAACCGCCCGATTCGCGCGCTGCGTGTCATTACATTCCTCACTCGACACGTTCGACGGGTGAGCGGTCAGGCAGAAAGGGTCGGCACATGCTGGCAGTCCAGAAATCTCCAGGGGGCCTGTTCCGCAGGTTCGCACGCACCATCGGAGCGGTTGCGATCGCATCCGGCATCGCCGTCACCGGCGTCGCCACCGGCGCCAGCGCCGAGACGGTGATCCCGCTGCACACCGCGACGAGCAATGACAACTCGGTCAGTGGAACCGGGAGCTGCGCCGACGTCGCGAACACGCAGACGTCGTACTGGCACTTCATCGTGAGCGACAACAAACTCACCTTCACCGGCTTCTCTCTCAACTTGGGCGATGTCAACAACCCCTTCCTCGTGCCGGCAGGACAGTTCACCAGCGACGGCAGTGGCAAGGGCAGCCACGCCTACGTTGCCGTGCCGAACGGCAAGACGCTGACGAGCCTGCAGGAGTCCGGTTCATCGGCCACGGTCAGCCAGGACGTCAATGCCGAGAGCGTCAACTTCAATCTGTCGCACACATGTGCTGGCGTGACCCCCGCCCCCCCCCCCCCCCCCCCCCCGTGTACCAGTTATCACCCCAC
>JAYTSB010000322.1:0-3494 GCA_043745825.1 Actinomycetota bacterium
GATCCGGGCGATCCCGCGACGGGCAGCGTAAACCCCGATCAGGCCACGCTGGCCATCGACAACGACCCGTCCACGGCGTGGACCACCAGTTGCTACAACGACAAGTACTTCAACGGCAAGCCCGGGGTCGGCCTCGTGCTGGCGCTGTCGGGTGCCAGCACGGGAACGCTGGACATTACGCTCGCGAACGCGCCGTACCAGATGGAGGTCTACACCTCCACCGCCGACTCCGCGCCGACGACGAAGGACGAATGGGGCCAACGCGTTGCACCGAAGAGCTTCAGCGCGGTTCCGGGCACGGTGTCGGTGCCCATCACGCAACCAGCACGCTTCGTCCTCGTGCTGCTGATCGAGGCCGCGTCGGACGCCGGCTGCTCGGGCAACTTTCCGTACCGGGCCAGCATCGGCGAGATCACATTCGTGTCGGCTGCCTAGTTGCCATCGATGGATCGCTTCGGTGCCTGACGACTCCGCTCTGCTCGCAGCGGCGCGTGACGGCGACCGGTCGAGTCTCGACCTGTTGCTCCGTCGCCACTATGACCGCATCTTCGCAGTGTGCCGGCGCATCACCGGCCACGACGCCGACGCCGCCGACGCGGCCCAGGAGGCGATGATCGCCATCGTCCGCGGGCTGTCCACGTTCGACGGCCGCAGTAGCTTTGGCACCTGGGTGTACCGCATTGCCACCAACGCGAGCCTGGACGAGCTCCGCCGGCGGCGGCGGCGCCCGCTGCCCGGCATCGACACCGCCGGCCATGGTGACGACGCCGTGCAGGTGGAACATGCCGACCCGGATGCCGGTGCGCGTGTGGAGGGCCTCGGTGACCGCATGCTGCTCGATGCCGCGCTGGCCGGCCTCGCCGAGGACTTCCGCGTCCCCGTCGTGCTGCGCGACGTCGGCGACCTCGATTACGGCGAGATTGCCGAGGTGCTCGGCGTGCCGATCGGCACCGTCAAGAGCCGCATCGCCCGCGGACGCGCCGCACTGGCCGCCAGCCTGGATCGCACGCACGATCGCAACCCCGGGAACAGCGGCGGGAACCAAGGCGATCCGACCGAACGTCCAACGAAGACAACATGAGCCAACTGCCCCCATGACCGACGACCTCGACCCCTCCCGTCTGCTCGCCAGCGCCGCCCTCGATGACGAGGTCGACGCTGCAGAGCGCGCGCACGTGGAGTCTTCGCCCGAACTGCTCCACGATCTGGAGACCTACCGGACCATCGCCGCTGAGCTTCGTGATGTGGAGGTGCCTGCGCCCGGCCGTGACCTGGCGATCGCTGCGGCGTTGGCGGCATTCGATGAGGTCATGGTGGTCGCAGCGGCGACGGCAGCGGTCGCCTCCACCGCGTTTCCCGCCGCCGCGTCTCCCGCCGCCGCGTCTCCCGCCGCCGCATCTCCCGCGGTAGACGTCGTGTCACTGCAGGATCGCCGCCGACGACGGCTGCTGTGGACGGGGCGCGTGGCCGGCGGCATGGCCGCCGCTGCGGTCGTCGCCGTCATCGGCGTCGCCGCGCTCAACTCCGGCACGGGCGACGACAAGCGGTCCTCTAGCACCGTCGCGGTGTTGGAGCAGTCGTCGGCCACCGCCGCGAAGTCGGCTCCGCAGGCCGACGCCACACTGTCCTCGGCAGCGGCGGCGGCCACCGAAACCATGCCGAACATCGCCGCCGCCACGGGCGGGGCATCGGACGCCACGGACCCGTGGCTTGGTGCGCCGTCGTTCACCAACCCCGACGAGCTGCGTACGTACGCACTCGTCGCGTCGTCTTCCACGGTCACCGCCGACACCGCTGCCAACCCCGCTGCCGAGACCCCGGCAGATACGACCGCGGCCAGCACTGCGGCTCAGGCAGCCCCTGTGCCGTCACCGCTCGCCACGTGCCTGCCGAATTCGCCCGCCACCGTGACGGCTGCGTTCTACGCCGGCCAGCGTGTCTACCTCCTGCGTGACGAGGTCGCCGGTCTGCTCCGTGTGCTCGATCCCGCCACCTGCGACGAGATCCTGACGGTTCCGCTCCCCTGAGCCGCCCCCAGCCGCCCCCTCAGTCGCCCCCTCAGTCGCCCCCTCAGTCAGTACAGCGTCGCGGCATCAGCGCACGAGCGTTAGCCTGGCGTCATGCCAGGAAATCCGCTGACCGATCCGAACTGGGCGCCCAAGCTCGCCGACACCATCGAGCGGGTCGTCGGCTCGCTGCGTGACAAGACCACGGGTCGCGTCCTCACGGCATACCGCGGTGTCGTGTTCGGTCTCGTCGCAGTCTTCGCCGCTTCGCTGGCGCTCGTGCTGATCATCATCGGCCTGTTCCGCGGTGTGCAGGCCTTGCTCGACATCGGCCTCGACCACCACAACTCCGTGTGGATGTCCTACCTCGGTGTCGGGGCCCTGTTCACCGTCGCGGGCCTCGTTGCGATGAAGAAGCGCTTCCCCAGCAACGATGACCAGGCCGCAGCATGAGTCATCACCACGTGATCATCATCGGGTCCGGGCCGGCCGGTCTCACGGCCGCCATCTACACAGCGCGCGCCAGCCTGGCTCCGCTCGTGATCGAGGGTGAGCCGAGCAGCACCAGCGACCAGCCCGGTGGGCAATTGATGCTGACCACTGAAGTCGAGAACTTTCCAGGCTTCCCCACCGGCATCATGGGCCCCGAGCTGATGGTGAGCTTCCGCGAACAGGCGCATCGCTTCGGTGCGGAGTACATCACCGAGAAGGTCACCGCCGTCGACTTCAGTCACCGACCGTTCAAGGTGTGGGTCCGCGACGTCCTCCACACGGCTGATGCGATCATCGTGTCCACCGGCGCGCAGTCGCTGATGCTCGGCCTTCCGGAGGAACAGCACCTCCTCGGCCACGGCCTCTCCACCTGCGCCACGTGCGACGGGTTCTTTTTCCGTGGTCAGGAGATCGCCGTCGTCGGTGGCGGTGACAGCGCAATCGAGGAAGCCAACTTCCTCACCAAGTTCGCGTCCAAGGTCACCCTGATCCACCGCCGGGACACCCTGCGCGCGTCGAAGATCATGCAGGACCGCGCCCTCGGCAACCCGAAGATCACGATGCACTGGAACGCCACCGTCACGGCGTTGCACGGCACCGACAAGCTGGTGGGCGCCACGGTCACCGACGTGCACACGGGTGAGGAGACGCTGCTGCCCGTGACTGGACTCTTCGTCGCCATCGGTCACCGTCCGAACACTGATCTGTTCAAGGGTGTGCTCGACATGGGAGACAACGGTTACCTCGTCACCCGACCGGGCTCCACCTACACCAACGTCGGCGGTGTGTTCGCGTGTGGCGACGTGCAGGACCACACCTACCGGCAAGCCATCACAGCCGCCGGATCCGGTTGCATGGCGGCCATCGATGCCGAACGCTGGCTGGAATCCCAGCACGCATGAACCACCTACCGTTGGCCGCACGCCTGGGGAATGCCGCGAGCACGAAAGCGGTTCACCTGACTAGCATTGTGTACCTCTGAAAGGACGCCATCAT
>JAYTSB010000323.1:0-6071 GCA_043745825.1 Actinomycetota bacterium
GTCCTGGAACCGGCGGACGGCGGCACACTGGATCGGGAGAGCTGGGACATCAGCCAGGAGCAGGTGAAGTTCTCCGTGCGGTCGCTGCGGGCGCGAACATTGCTCGCCATGGCCAAGACGCTGCAGCAGATCGAACGGCTGGTCACCAGCCAAACCTGAGCCGCCTCGCTGGCGTGCCCAGACCGGAACAAGCTTTCTGATGTCTTGCACCAAGTGCCTGCCGATAGAAGATCCGTGAGGGCGAGCACGGCGTGGACAGCGATGGTGGTCGAGGGCGAAGCACGACTCGTGCACCTCGCCGAGATCCTGGAGGAGAGCACCGACTACGTCGCCACCACTGATGTGGACGGCATCGTGGTCTATGCGAATCGAGCCTTCCGGGAGCGTTTCGGACTGCGCCACGTCGATGGCATCACCTCACAGCGCTACAGCCTGTTCAGCTTCTTCTCCGAGGACAGTCGGAATCGCTTCCTGCATGAGGCCGTCCCAGCCCTGTGGGATGTCGGCCGGTGGTCGGGCGAGGTCGAGGCCCTCGATCCAGACGGCATGCCGATCACCCTCTGGCAGTCGGCCATCGCTCATCGCGGCCCGGACGGCGTGCCGTTGTACTTCTCCGGCATCTCCCGGGACATGTCGGCGATCGCGGCCGCGCAGGAAGACATGCGCGCCTCGGAGGCACGGTTCCGGGCGCTGGTGGCCCAGGGCACCGACGTGATCCTGGTGCTCGACGCGCAGGGCTGCATCACCTATGCCAGTCCGGCCATCGAGCGCGTGCTCGGCCATCCAGTGTCGAGTCTGCTCGGAACGGTGGCCTTCGAGCTGATCCATCCGGACGACGTCGACGAGGTCATTGCCCGCTTCGGCACCGTCGGCGTGGCGAGCAGCAGCGGCAACCAGTACCGGGTGCGCCACGGACTCGGCGGCTGGCGTTGGGTGGAGTCCTTCGCCACCGACCACCTCCACACTCCGGGCATCGAGGGTTACATCATCAACGCCCGCGACATCACCGCCCGCCACGATGCCAACGAGCAGCTTGCCGAGGCCGCTGCGCTGCTCTCCAGCGTGATGCGCGCCGCGGCGAGCGAGGCGATCTTCGTGACCGATCGGGAGGCACGCATCGTCGGGTTCAGCCTCGGCGCCGAGTGCCTCCTCGGCTACTCCGCCGCTGAGGCAGTCGGCGTGCTGCACCCCCGGGTCTTCCACCCGGAGGAGGAAATCGAGCTCCTCGCTGCGGAGCTGGGGCTCACGCCCGACGAGCTGTTCCACCACGAGCCGCCTGAGGGTCAATCGATCGCCCGTGAGTGGACGTTCGTGCGCAAGGACGGGTCCACCTTCCACGGGTCGCTGCTCGTGACGGCCCGGTTCGACGAGCATGGGGAGCTGGCCGGCTTCCTGTACCTCGCCACCGACATCACCGAGCGCCGTCATCGTGAGGCCCTGCTCACCCTTCAGGCCGAGAGCGACGTGCTCACCGGGCTGGCCAACCGTCAGTGCCTCCAACGCGCCCTCGGCCTGGCGGTGGGCAACTCGTCCTGGCACACGCCCGGTCGTGTGCTGTTGTTCATCGATCTCGATCGGTTCAAGAAGGTCAACGACACGCACGGGCATGCCGCCGGCGACGCCGTGCTGGTCGAAGTTGCCGACCGGCTGACCCAGAATCTGCGTCCAGGTGACCTCGCCGTACGGCTCGGCGGTGACGAGTTCGTGATTCTGCTCGACGAATCCGTGACCCACGAATTCGGGATGGCCATCGCCCAGCGGATCGTGGCTGCGATCGCCTCCGACTTCGTGATCGGCGACCAGCGGGTGTCGATCGGTGCCAGCATCGGCCTGTCGGTCAGTCGCTCCGGGTGGACGGCCGAAGAGCTCCTGTTGGCCGCCGATGGAGCCGCCTACGTCGCCAAGCGCAAGGGTCGCAGCCGCGTCGCCGCCGCCGTCTCGATCTGACGGGTCGATCTGACGGGTCGATTGCTCCGGGCGGCCCGAACGCGCCGCCCACGGGTACCAGCTACCGCTGCGGGCCCGTCAGGTGCGTAGGCCGCGCAGCAGGCGTCGCAGGCCCCGCTGGAAACGGACCGCGCGTTCCTCGGCGCTGCGCGCCATGTCCATGCCGGCCAGCTCCAGCGATACGTAACCGTGCATGCCGGCCCACAGGTGGTGAGCCACATCGTCGGGTGCGCCCACCACGTCCCCGTCGCGAATCGTGATCGCCGCCACGTCCACCAGCGTGGCGAACGTGCCTCGGGCGATCGCAATTGCCTCATCGCTCGGCTCGAAGTCGGGCACGGCGCGGCCGAACATCACCATGTAATGGGTGGGGTTGTCGAGGGCCCAGTCGCGGTAGGCATCTGCGAGCCCGGCGAGCGGGGTGTCGGCACGTGCCGCGGCTCGCGCGGCGTGCAGCGTCGCACCGAAGCGACGGAAGCCGTCCATGAAGATCGCGTCGACGAGACCGTTCTTGCCGCCGAACCACGTGTAGACGCCTGTCGTGGAGCATCCGGCGGCGTTCGCCACCGAGCGCACGGTGAGCGCCCCGGCGCCGCGTGCGTGGAGGATCTCGATCGCTGCGGCCAGGATCGTGGAGCGTTGCTCGGACACCCCAGAGGGGTTGCCGTTGGGGGAGGCGTTGACGGACATCTCGCGCTTGACAGTAGCGCCGAGATGTAACAGTGTTACGTGGCGGTGGACGTAACAATGTTATGCATCGCCGGATGCTTGTGGGAAAGGGATGACACATGACGAACATGTACCTCGAGGGCAACTACGCACCCGTGGCCGAGGAGGTCACGGCGTACGACCTGCCGGTCATCGGCCAGCTCCCCGAGGAGCTCAGCGGACGGTACCTGCGCAACGGGCCCAACCCGTGGTCGGTGGACGATCCGGACAAGCATCACTGGTTCATCGGCGCGGGCATGGTGCACGGCGTGCGCCTGCGCGACGGGAGGGCCGAGTGGTACCGCAACCGTTGGGTCGGCAGCAGCGCGCTGAGCGCGCACCGCGGCCAGCCGGACATCCCCGGCCGCAACTGGAACGACAGCCCCGGCGGCCCGAACACCAACGTCGGCGGTTTCGCCGGCACCACCTGGGCAATGGTGGAAGCGGGCGGCGTCCCGGTGGAGCTCACCTACGAGCTGGAGACCGTGGCTCGCAACGATTTCTTCGGCACGCTTCCGGGCGCCTTCACTGCGCACCCCAAGGTGGATCCCGACACCGGCGAGATGCACGCCATGGTGTACGCCCTGCCCCAGTGGCTGGACCACGTGCAGTACGTGGTGGTGGCTGCCGACGGCAAGGTCCGCCGAACGGTTGACATCCCGCTTCCGGCGCCCACGATGCTGCACGACCTGTCGTTGACCCAGCGCTACGCCGTCGTCTTCGACTTCCCGTGCCGCCTCGACATCCCGATGGCGATGGAAGGCCGGTTCCCGTTCAGCTGGCAGCCGGGCAGCGGCAGTCGCATCGGCCTGCTGCCGCGGGAGGCAGACGCCGCAGACATCGTCTGGGTCGATGTGCCCGAGTGCTACGTGTTTCATCCGATGAACGCCTACGACGCAGCTGATGGCAGCGTGGTGCTGGACCTGTGCGTGTACGACACGATGTTCAACGTGCATCGCAACGGACCGTTCCAGGACAACCTGGCCCGGCTCGAGCGTTGGGTCGTCAACCCGGTGACCCGCACCGTTGCGGTCACGTTGATCGACGACACGCCCCAGGAGTTTCCCCGGCACAGCGGCCGGCTGACGGCCAAGCCGTACCGCTACGGGTACTGCGCCTCCGTCTCGCAAACGCATCCCAACTGGCCAACGATCAAGCACGACTTGGAGACAGGGCAGCGCTGGGAGTACGACCACGGTCACGGTCGGGGCGCCGGCGAGCCGGTATTCGTCGGCCGCCACGGTGCCTCGGCCGAAGACGACGGCTGGCTGATCACGTTCGTGCACGACGTGCCAGCGGACAAGGCCGAACTCGTGGTGCTCGATGCCCAGGACCTGGCGCGTGGCCCGGTGGCGCGTGTGCTGCTGCCCCAGCGCGTGCCCTATGGCTTTCACGGCAACTGGGTGAGTGACCGGAGTGTGCCGCCACCGAGCTGATAACCATCCTCACCACCATGGGGGATTGCCCCAGGTGTTTCACTCGACCGTATCTTGGGGAGAGTGAGAGGCGGGGGCTTGGGACTGTGAAGACAGACGTCGACAATCGAATGCCGGCGCGCTGGCTCGCAGTGATCAGGTCGGATCGCGGCGCTCAGTCGGCGTTTGTTGTTGCACTCGCCGGCACGGTGGTGGTCTACTACCTCGCCGGACGGCACCAGTGGTTCGTGCGCGACGACTGGGACTTCATCGTCGGGCGAGATGCGCTCCGTCAACAGCGCGGAACCATCCGTTGGCTCCTGGAACCGCAGGCCGGGCATTGGCTGACGATTCCCATCCTCATCTACAACTTCACCACCAACTGGTTCGGGCTCGGTTCCTACTGGCCGTTCCTGCTTCCGGCGATGGCCGCACACGCCGGCGCAGTGCTCCTCGTCCGACAACTGTGCCGCCGCTCCGACGTCTCTGCGTGGGCGACCACGCTCATCTGCACGATGTTGCTCGTCTTCGGCGCCGGCTGGGAGAACATGATCTTCGCCATTCAGGTCTGCTTCAACCTGTCGCTCGTCGTCTTCCTCGCCCAACTCGTGCTCGTCGACCATGACGGGCCGGTCGATCGCCGCGACTACGCCGCTGCCGGCATCGCGTTTGTCGGGCTGATGTCATCGGGTTTCGGGTTGATCTTCCTCACCGGGATCGTGGTGCTGCTCGCGATGCGCCGCCGCTGGAAGGCACTGTTGGTCGTGGTCGGCCCGCAGATGGTCGTCGCCGCCTGGTGGTATCTCTGGTGGGAGTACGACGGCGCCGCCCAACCCGGCAACAAGTCGCAGATTCCGTTGTTCGTAGTGCGCGGGCTCACCACCACGTTCGACGGACTCGCCGGATTCCCGGGCCTCGGGTCCATCGCGCTGCTCGGCACGCTGGGCATCGTGCTCAACCGACGGTTCGGGCTCCGCACCAACAGCCTCTACGTTGCGTTGGGTGTCACGATCCTGGTCATGTTCCTCGCCATCGGCAACGAACGAGTCGGATTCGGAACGACGTTCGCCACGTCTTCGCGATACGTCCACGTCGCTGCATTCCTCGCAGCACCCATGCTCGCTCGAGGGGTCGATCAGCTCGGTCGGATCTCACGCGACGCACGACGCGCAGGGCTGGTGTTGGTCGCTGCGTCGGCCGCGATGAACCTGTCCGTCCTCAGCCGGTTGAGTGTCGAATGGGCCGAACAAACTCGGGTTCAACGCAACACGTTCAATCTCGTCGCCGGCTCCGAACTCGCGTCACAGGTCGATCAGGACATCGCCTTCTTCCCCGAGTCGGCGTCGGTCCGTCTCTTCACCCTGCCCGAGCTCGTCTCGCTCGGCGCGCTCACACCACGCCGACCAAGCTCTCCAGAGGAGATCCAGGTCGTGCGCACCGCGCTGCATCTCGACGGCCCCTGATGTCACCGGTGCGCGCCACCAACGTGGGGATCACCGGCGTGCCGCCCCCTAGTCTGGCGGGATGGAAGTCACCGTGTCCGCCGTGCAGATGGCGATGTCCGAATCCGTCGCCGACAACGTGGCCACAGCCGAGCGGCTGGTTCGCCAGGCCGCTTCCGGCGGGGCGCAGATCGTGCTGATCCCCGAACTGTTCGAGGGCCCGTACTTCTGCATCGACATGCTGCCCGAGCACTTCGCGCGTGCTCATCCGATCGACGGACATCCCACCGTTGCCCATTTCCGCGCGCTGGCGGCCGAACTGGGCGTGGTCCTGCCCATCAGCATCTACGAAAGAGCCAACAACGCCACCTACAACACCGTCGTGATGATCGACGCCGATGGCACCGAGATGGGCATCTACCGCAAGAGCCACATCCCCGACGGCGTCGGCTACACGGAGAAGTTCTACTTCAACCCCGGCGACACCGGGTTCCGTGTGTGGCGCACTCGGTACGCCGCCATCGGCGTGGGCATCTGCTGGGATCAGTGGTTCCCCGAG
>JAYTSB010000324.1:0-6219 GCA_043745825.1 Actinomycetota bacterium
CGAACCTCACCACGTCCGCTGGTGGGTCGAGCACCTCGGACCAACAGACCTCGCCAACCTGCTCCCACTGTGCACACGGCATCACCACGCCGTCCACGAAGGCGGATGGCACCTCGTGCTCCACCCCGACCGGACACTGACCATCACCCACCCGAACGGCACCATCCAAACCACCGGACCACCCCACGCCCAACAGGCGGCATGACCCCCGCCCGGACAGGTCGGGCACGCTGTCGACGGGCCCTTCCTGATCTCAACGGACGGCATGACGCCCGGGACATGTCGCGCTCGCCCTTGATGGGTCTTTCCTGATCTCAGCGGACGGCATGACCTCGGGACGGGCCCTTCCTGATCTCGAGGGACGGCATGACGCCCGGGAAAGGTCGGGCTCGCCCTTGATGGGTCTCCTGATCTCAGCGGGCGATGCCGAGCTCGTTGAGCACGGCTGCGGTGTGGGTGCCGAGCGCCGCAGCCGGCGCGCCCGCCGGTCTGGCTCGTGGCGGTGCGACGGTGTGTCCGGCGATGTGCGTTCGCGGCCCCTCTGCGGCCAGTGCCGCCGTGCCGGCCAACGACATGTCCAGCAGCCAGCGTCCTCCGTCGGCCAGCCGGGTCAGCACGAGCGCTGCGGCAACCATGCCCGTCAGTGGGTCGGCGACGGCGTCCGCACAAAAGCACGGGGCGTCAATCTCACCCGTGATCAGCCCACCGGCCACGGCCGCGTCGTCGCCGAAGCCGACCCGCTCGCCGGCGGGCCCTTGGCGGCCGTGCGCCGTGATGGACACCCACACCTGTGGGCCCGGCAGCGGCACGGTGATTCCCCACTGCGCGAGCGCGCGTGGTCGGGATGCTTCGATCACGACATCCGCGTGCCGCAAGAGTTCGGCAAGGACGCGCTGTTCGTCGCGTTGGCGGAGATCGAGGCAGACGGTCTCGTGGCCGCCGTGGAGCAGATCGAACACGGCGGGTGGTCCCCGGCGGGCGCCGTCCGGGCGGTGCTCGCTTTCCACCTTGATCACGCGCATGCCGGCTGCGCCCAGTAGCTGCGCGCACAGTGGCCCCGCCCACAGCGACGACAGGTCCACGACAATGCGACCGGCCAGCGACGGAATCGGCGCCGCAGGACCGAGCCGGTGTGACCACGATGCAGGTGAGCGGGGTGGAGATGTTTCCCCGAGCCGGGTCACCGGCATGCCGAGCAGCACGGCACGGTCGACGAGGGCCGCCGATTCGTGCGCTGACACCGACGCCCCAACCGCGGACCACATCGCCTCGCGATCGCCCTCAGCAGCGTCTGCGGACGGCTCCCCGATCTCCAGCTGCACACCCAGCCAAGCCGGGAGGGCGTCGATATCGGCGTCACGGGCCAGCGACACGGCGATCCAGCCGTCGGCTGCGGGGAGCAGCCGGGTTCCGCCACCACAGCTGATGGCGGCCCGCCGGGACCAACCGGCGATCGCCGCGCGCTCACCGAGCAGCGCGGGCCCGTCGAGCCACGCGTCAGCACCCACGTCAGCACCCACGTCAGCACCGACGCCGGAACCCAAGCGGTGCACATGTCGGGCGATGGTCGCCGCCGTCGTCGTCGCCGTGCGCACGAGAGCGACGGGCACATCCAACGGCGGACCGTCAGGATGGCCGGAAAGCCCAGCTGCACCAGACGCCGCCCAGACCGCCGACCACTCCTCGATCGATCCCGGAACGCCCATCCGGCCAACGTAGTGTTGGCCATCGGCACGGCAGAGATCACCCCGGCGGCGCTCGTCGACCTGCTTGAGTCGCCGTACATCGATGACGAGCTGGTAGCGGGTCTGCACGCCGTGGTCGTGCGGATCGACGGCTCTGCGGACGCACTCACAACCCACCCCGACGCAGGCTCGCTGCCGCTCGTGGTGATCGGCGTGCGTGCGGCCCGCGAAGACACTCGCAGCGACCACCTGACGGTTCCCGTGTTCGACGTCGTGGTCGAAGATGGTGACCCGCGGTTCGACACCGTGCTCGCCACGATCACCCGCCATCCGGTGGCGTCGGCATCGCTGGCCGTGCTGCTGCGTGGCAGCGCGCAGCTGCCGGTTGAGCACGCCCTGGCCGCCGAATCGGCCGTCTATTCCACCCTGCAGAGCGGTGCCGAGTTCGCCGCCTGGCGTGCCGAGAACACGCGCTCGCCGGCCCCACCGGACACGCATCCTGCAGTGGTGGCCGATCGCGAGGGCGGCACGTTGCGGATCGTGCTCGATCGTCCGCACCGGCACAATGCATTCAGCCGCTCGATGCGCGACGCGCTGTGCGAAATGCTTGCGCTTGCCGTGGCCGATCGATCCATCGACCGGGTCGAGCTGTCGGGGAACGGTCCATCGTTCTGCAGCGGCGGCGACCTCGGCGAGTTCGGGTCGTTCGGGGATCCGGCGAGCGCACACACCACCCGCCTCACCCGCTCGCCGGCGCGGCTGCTGCACCGGCTCGCTGATCGCACCCACGTGCAATTGCACGGGGCGTGCATCGGCGCCGGCATCGAGCTGGCCGCGTTCGCGAAGAGCGTGACCGCACATCCCGACGCAACGATCGCACTGCCCGAGGTGGATCTGGGGCTGATCCCGGGCGCCGGTGGCACCGTCAGCATCACCCGCCGGATCGGCCGTCAGCGGTGCGCGCTGCTGGCCCTCGGCGGGCCGATCACCGCGGCGACTGCGTCAGCCTGGGGATTGGTGGACGCCGTCAGTCCGATGAGGGCAACGGCTTGGCATCCTTGAGCGCGACGGGCGTGTCGCCGATGCACAGCGTGCCGGCGCCGGGCTTGGTCACGAGCAGCTCCAGACCGAGCTCGTCGTGCGCGTAACGCTTGCCCATCAGCGTGCCGGTGGCGTAGTCCGACTGTGGCGTGAGCGAGGGATCGCGCGTCTCGGTGACGGCCAGCATCGGAGCACCACCGCAGCGCAGATCCACATCGCCGACCGTTGCCTTGACGACGATGACCTCGGTGGCGCACACCGCACTGCGCACCCTTGCTCCGGTCTTGAGCTCCATCACACTTCCCCCTTGAGCGTTGTGGCCGAGGCCGATGCGCACATCCTACGAAGCGCGCGTCGCTGCGTTCTGATCGATGAGCGCGGCGATCGACGCGGCCATTCGAGCGACGAAGCGCTCCCGCTCGTCGGGGGCCAGGACATCCAGCGACAGGTACGGGTTGAGGTCCTCCAGCTCCATCAACAGCAGCTCGCCATCGGTGGTGCGACAGCCGTCGACGCGCTGGATGCCGTGGTCGATGCCGTTCCATGTGAGGAACCGCTCGGCGAAGTCCAGTTCGTCAGGGGTCGGCACGTGGCGGACGAGCTCCCAACGACGCGCCGGATCGGCGGTGGCCAGCGCGTATTGGACCTCGTGGTCGATCGCGTAGAAGGAGACCTCGTAGCGCAGCGTGAGCCGTGGCTGGATCAGGGCGTCTCCCGTGTGCACGCCGGCGATGTCGGCGCGGTCCACCACATGCATCCCGATGGAGTCGCTGCCCAACTTGGGCTTGACCACGAACGCAGCTGCGTCCGGCAGGCGATGCACGTCGGCCATGCTGTCCACGGTGGGGATCACCGGGTACCCCGCCGCACTGAGGTCCACGAGGTACTGCTTGCCGATCATGTCCGCCCGGCCGTCCAGCGGGTTGTAGACGACGGTGCCACGCCGACGAGCCTCTTCACGGAACGCAACGTAGGCCGCTGGATAGCGGATCACCGGACCGCTGTTGCGCACCACCACGGCGTGGAACCCGTCGAGCAGCGCGGCCGCCTGCAGCGGTGCGCAGATGGCGATGTCGAACCATTGCTGCAACCACTCCACCACGTACAGGTCCTCATCGCGGTAGACCCTCCCGTTGGCCGCATAGAACAGATCGGTCACGTACAACAGGCAGCGCCGAGCCGGGTGCACGGCCGCAGTGTCGGTCACGCGCGCTGCCCCTTGAACCCGGCCAGCGGTTGATCAGGGGCGGCATCGAGCAGATCCCACTCGTGATCATCGAGCTCGGCAAGCAACACGCCGAGACGGTCGGCGACGCGGGCCCCGTCGGCCACGTCGTCCGCGGCCACGCGGACCCCGTCGGCCACTTCGTCGGGGGCCACGTCGTCGGGGGCCACGTCGTCGGCCGGCACGTCGCCGGCCGGCACGGCGTCGGCGGGCACGGCGATGGCTTGCTCATCCAGCAGCGCGCGCACAGAGCGCTCTGCGGACGCCAGATCGCCTGCCGCCGACGGATCGAGGGCGCGCGTCTGGAGCACGTCGAGCAGATCGGCGATGCGCGCGGCGCGCTCGCCCGTGGGGAGTCCCCACTCGACGAGCAGCTCGGGGCGTTCCCGGCGCACGGCGGTGAGCGCAGCAAGAAAGGCGTCGTTCTCCCGCGGCGCGCCGACGGTGACGCGGATGCCGGTGGGGAACGGCCGCACCACCATGCCGCGCTGCTCAAGGGCCAACGCCAGCGCTCCGGCCAGGGAACCCACCGGCAGCCACCAGAAGTTGCCCTGCGATGCGGGAATGCCCAGGCCACTGCGGCGCAACAGCTGACCAACGCGACCGCGCTCGGCCACGATGACAGCGCAGCGCCGCTGCATCTCCTCGCCCTGCTGCAGCGCCACCATCGCCGCCGCCTGGGCCGGACCGTTGACCGCGAACGGGATCATCGTTGCGTAGACGGCGGAAACCACCGAGGGGTCACCGATCAGGAAGCCCACGCGCATGCCGGCCATGCCGAACGCCTTCGAAAGCGTGCGCAGGACCACGACGTTGGGGTGCTCGGCGCGGTACCCCAGGGCATCCGGCACGTCGGCGCCAGTGACGAACTCGCGGTAGGCCTCGTCGACCACCACCAGGCAGTTCGGTGGCGCGCCCTCGATCAGACGGTGCAGTTCGGCGGTGCGCAGCGCTCCGGAGATCGGGTTGTTGGGGTTGGCGATGAAGATGATCCGGGTTCGTTCGGTCACGGCGGCCAGCACCGCATCGACGTCGATCGAGTACCGCCGCAGTGGTACCGCCACGCGTTGCGCGGCCACCACGCCCGAGAACTGGGGGTAGGCGATGAAGCTCGGCCACGGATACAGGACCTCGTCGTCGGGACCGGCGAAGGCGAGCGTGAGCTGCTGGAGCAGGCCGACGGAGCCGGGTCCGACCGCCACGTGGGCGCGGGTCGTGCCGATCGATTCTGCGTACATCGCCGCGAGCACATCGGCGTCGTGATCGGCATAGCGGGCGGTGTCGACCATCGCCGCGGCAACCGCCTCGGCCACGCCCGGCAGTGGTCCGAACGGCACCTCGTTCGAGGCCAGCTTGACGGCCTCGGCGATGCCGTGTTCGGCCATCGCCTCGGCCGCGCTCCGACCGGGTGTGTAGACGGGAACGGACGCGAGGTGGGCGCGCGGAGCAGGGGCCGATCGGGAGGTCACACTGCAGAGACTGCCACGCGGGATGGCCGCGCAGCCGCGTCGGGTTAAGTTCAAACGGGCTTCGGCGCCATCAGCTCCACCCGCGCGCCGTCGGGATCGGCGAGAAACACGATCTGAACCCCGAGGTCGGCGCGCGTTCCGCGGATCACCGTGCCCCCAAGGTCCACCAATCGTGCCGCGGCGACGTCGACGTCGTCGACGTAGAACGACATGTGGGTCATGCCGATGGTCCCCCGGCTGGCGGACGGGGTGCCGGTGGGTATCGGTGAGCGGTAGGCGAGCAACTCGATCTTGAGCCCGTCGAGCTGGATGAACTGCGACGTCAGCACCACCGGCGCGGTGACCTCCAAGCTGCGCTCCAGGCCCGGGAGCATCGTGTCGTCGAGGTCGTAGGACAGCACCTTGGCGAATCCCAGCCCCTCGCAGTAGAACCGCAGTGATCGCTCGAGGTCGGTGATGCACAAGCCGATGTGGGAGGTCTGCGCGCCGATGGGTGTCGTACTCATCCGGGGAAATGTACGGCGTGGGCGATGGCCCGTACGAGGCGCGCTCAGCCGCCCGTACTGGATGAGGTGCTGTTGGGATCAACCGTCGAGCTCGTGGGGCCGACGGTCGTCGTGGGATTCACGGTCGACGTCGTCGCGGCAGGCGCAGTCGTCGTCGTGGCCGGCTCAGTCGTTGTTGTGGCCGGCGCGGTCGTGGTCGTGGTCGTGGTCGTGGTGGGAGGTGTCGTGGTGGGAGGTGTCGTGGCCGGCGTAGTCGTCGTCGTGGCCGGCGCAGTCGTCGTGGGCGTGGTCGT
>JAYTSB010000325.1:0-1502 GCA_043745825.1 Actinomycetota bacterium
CACCTCGGCAGGCGTGGTGCCAACGGCATCCGGATCGACCCTCACGGTGGTGAGCCAGTGGTTGGGCACGCAACCATGAGGGATCTCCTGGAACGTGAAACCCTCCACGGCGCCGAGCCGCCGCTCGTAGGTCTCGCGGACACGGCGTCGGCCCTCGATGCGTTCGGGCAACGTCTTCAGCTGGCCGCGCCCGACGGCCGCGCTGAGGTTACCGAGGCGGTAGTTGTAGCCGACCTCGTCGTGCTCGTACCACGGCACGGGGTTGCGAGCCTGGGTGGCCAGGTGCCGGGCCCGTGCCACCACGGCCACGTCGTCGGACACCAGCGCGCCACCGCCGCCGGTGGTGACCATCTTGTTACCGTTGAACGAGAGCACCGCGACGCGGCCGAACCTGCCGGCCGGCGTACCGTTGCGGGAGGCGCCGATTGCCTCGGCGGCGTCCTCGATGAGCGGCACGTCGTACTGCGCACAGATGGCGGCGAGACGCTCGCCGTCCGCCACGGAGCCGTAGAGGTCGACGGAGATGACGGCCGCCGGCACACGGTTCTCGGCTGCGCGAATGGCGAGCTCCGCCGCGAGCAGGTCGGGGTCGATGTGCCACGTCGCCGCTTCGCAGTCCACGAAGCACGGCCTGGCGCCAACGTAGGTGACCGCAAACGCACTCGCCCCGAACGTGAGCGAGCTCACCAGTACGTCGTCGCCGGCCTGCACGCCGACGGCCAGAAGGGCGAGATGCAAACCGGCCGTGCCACTGGACAGTGCGGCGACGGCGGCAGTGCCCGTGATTTCGGCCAGCTCCGACTCGAACGCGTCCAGGTCCGGGCCGGCCGGTGCGATCCAGTTCGAATCGAACGCGCTGATCAGCAGTTCGCGTTCGACGGGCCCGACTTCGGGTGGCGAGAGGTAGATCTTCCACGGTGCAGTCATCGGGTTCGACCGTAGTGGCCGGACCCGCCCGACAGCACGCCATTGCCCGCACGTCGGCCGGGCATCGGTCATAGAGTGAGAAGCCATGTCGGAACCGCTCCGGGTGCTCTGCGTCTGCACGCACAACAGAACCCGCTCGGTCATGGCCGGGGCTTTGTTGCAGCGTCATTTGACCCGCTTGCAGATTCCGGCAACCGTCAACACCGCGGGCACCCAACCCGGGGGCCAGCCGGCAATGGAGCGCGCCGTGCGCCTGCTCGCCGAGCGCAACATCGATGCCAGCGAGCACCGCAGCCAACCGCTGACCGAAGAACTGGTGCTCGGCGCTGACCTCATCGTGACGGCGGAGCGCGCCCACGTGATCAGCATCGCCGGCCGCTGGCCTGAAACGTTTCGCACCACGTTCACTCTTGCGGAGATCGTGGCCCTCGATGGGGGCGCCGGCCGCCAGGGCGATTCAGTCGCCGACTGGCTCGCCCGGGTGAGCCTTGGCCGTGCGGGCGGCCTCGACTACTTCGACGCTCTTGACATCGGCGAGATCGAGGACCCGACCGGCCAGCAGCCCGCAGTGTGGG
>JAYTSB010000326.1:0-3622 GCA_043745825.1 Actinomycetota bacterium
GAACTTCGAGACCGATGCCGTTGACTGGGTACTCACCTCCGAGGTGGACCACCGCCCGCTGCACGCCGGGTTCGCCGCAGCGTGGCCGCACCTGCGCGCCATCATCGAGGCCGCGCCGGTTTGCTGACCCGGATCGGGTGCGTGCATCGGTCGAGCACTACGTTGCAGGAAGACGACTCGCCACACGACCTCGCCACACGACCCCGACGCACGAACCCGAAACACGACCCCAACACAAAGGAAGCCCCCGATGCCCGCTCCAGGAATGCACTCAGGTCGACCCACCGACGACGCGCTCAACCTGGCGATGTCCGAGCATGCGGTGCCGCTGTTCGAGGCAGTGAAGACGTTCATTGCGACCGAGGTCGAGCCGATCACGGAGGAGTTCTACCGGCTCGGTGAGGGTCGCGCCGAGCGTTGGGGCTACGGACCTGGCCAGCTGGAGCTGCTCGATTCGGTGAAGGCCAAGGCCAAAGCCAACGGCCTGTGGAACTTCTTCCTCCCCAATGCCGAGACCGGCGAGGGTCTCTCCAACCTCGACTACGCCTACATCGCGGTCGAGCTGGGAAAGAACCCGCTCGCTTCCGAGTGCCTGAACTGCAGCGCACCTGACACCGGCAACATGGAGGTGCTCGAGCGGGTGGGCACCCCGGAGCAGAAGAAGCAGTGGCTGGAGCCGCTGCTGGCCGGTGAGATCCGCTCCGCGTTCGCGATGACCGAGCCGGACGTTGCCTCGTCGGATGCGAAGAACATCCACACTCGCGCCGTGCACGACGGCGACGAGTGGGTCATCAACGGCGAGAAGTTCTACATCTCCGGCGCGGGCGACCCGCGTTGCAAGATCATGATCTGCATGGTGCAGACCAGTCCGGACGCACCCCCGCACAAGCGCCAATCGCAGATCCTGGTCCCGATGGACACGCCCGGCGTCGAGATCCTCGGCGCGATGCACGTATTCGGCGAGGACGAGGCGCCGCACGGCCACATGCACCTGCGCTTCACCGACGTGCGTGTGCCCAAGGACAACATCCTGTGGGGTGAAGGTCGCGGCTTCGAGATCTCCCAGGTGCGCCTCGGGCCGGGCCGTATCCATCACTGCATGCGCTCAATCGGTGCGGCCGAGCGGGCCCTCGAGTTGATGGTGCGACGCGGCCTCAACCGTGAGGCGTTCGGCAAGCCGCTCGCCCGCCTCGGCAAGAACACCGAGGTCATCGCCAAGGCGCGGATCGAGATCGAGGCGATGCGCCTGATGGTGCTGCGTGCCGCCAAGGCAATGGACACGATGGGCAACGCCGAGGCTCGGATCTGGGTCAGCGCCGTCAAGGCCATGGTGCCCGACCGGGTGTGCAAGCTCCTCGACGAGGCCATCCAGATCCACGGGGCCACCGGCGTCTCGCAATGGACCCCGCTGGCCCGGATGTATGCCGGACAGCGCACCCTGCGGCTCGCCGACGGCCCCGACGAGGTGCACTGGCACGTCGTCGGCCGCGCCGAGCTGACCCGCTACGAGGACGACCACGCTCCCACCGTCGGCCCGACCACAGCCGAACAGGGAGGCATGTTCTCCGGGCCGTCCTGACCCGTGATGACCACCTCGTCCACTGCCGCGCCACTCCGTGCCGCGGTCGAATCGCTGACCGGCAGCGCGGTGCTGGCCATGACTGCGGTGCGCGGTGGCGACTTCGCTGCTGCGTATCGAATCGTGCTCGTCGACGGCACGTCGCTGTTCGTCAAGACCCACCCCGCACCGCCGCCCGGCTTCTTCACCACCGAATCAGCCGGGTTGGCTTGGCTGCGCAGCGCCGGTGCGGTGGCCGTCCCGGAAGTGTTGGTTGCGTCCGACGGGACGGCCACCAACCCAGTCGCGCTGCTGGTGATGGAGTGGATCGAGCAGGGACATCCGTGTGCTACGACGGAGGAGGACCTGGGTCGGGAACTCGCCCGGCTGCACCGAGCGGGGGCTCCCTGCTTCGGCCGCACCGATCGCCGCACCACCGGAAGTCGGGCGCTGCCGAACGAACCGGCCGCAACCTGGTCGGCGTTCTACGCAACGAACCGGTTGCTGCCGCTGGCCCGCCTCGCCGCGGATTTTAAGGCGCTGCCGGTGCCCACGATCGTTCGCCTGGAGCGGCTGGCCGAAGGACTGGACGCATACGACGACGGCGAGGCGCCGGCGCGGCTGCACGGCGACCTGTGGGCCGGCAACCGGCTCGTCGACGATACGGGCAGGTGCTGGCTCGTCGATCCCGCGGCCCACGGCGGCCACCGGGAATTCGACCTGGCGATGATGCGCCTGTTCGGCGGGTTCGGCGAGGCCTGCTTTCGCGCGTACGCCGACGAACATCCGCTCCTCGCCGGGTGGGAGGACCGGGTGACGCTGCACCAGATCGCCCCAATGGTGGTGCATGCGGTCAAGTTCGGCGGACACTACGTGGACGCCGCGATCGGCGCAATCAGCCGGTACTGACGGCGATCATCAGCGCCGGCACAGGGATGACGGCTCCGGGTGTTGGTTCACTCACGATGACCCCCCAGGGCAAAGCGTCCGCCGGGTCCGTCGTGACCATCGGCGAGATCGGCGAGCATACGTCCGATGAGGGGTGCGAATTTGAACCCGGTGCCGCCGAATCCACAGCCCACCACGATCGGGCCGGAGCGGTCGATGATGTAATCGTCGTTCGCGGTCTCGCCGAACAGGCAGGACAGCTGGTCCACTTCATGCGGATCCACGCCGGGCGCGTGGTGCGCCACCCAGTCCGCGATGCCATCGCGTGTAGCCGGATCGGTGTCGAACGAGCGGAAGTCCGGATGCACCGGAGCGCCGTGCAGGAAGTGGCCGACGCGCACCCGCCCGTCCGGCGTGGGCATGCCGTACACCTCGGGTGCCACGAAGGTCGGCCACGGATGAGTGCGATCGTGTGGCACGAAGAACGACACCTGGCCGGTCGACGAGCGGATCTCAGGCAAATTCCGCACCTGACCCGCGACGAGGTCGGGCGTCCAGCCGGCGGCCGTCACCACGGCCACACGAGCCCGCACCGAGCCACCTGGCGTCTCCACCGAGACCCCGGCGTCGTCGGCTCGCAGCCCCAGTGCAGGCGTCTCGTGCCGCACCGCGCCACCGAACTCGGTGACGCGCCGCAACATTGCGTCGATGGTGGCCTGCGCGTTCGTGCGGCCACCTTCGGCGTGGAACAACACCGGCTCATCGGCCGCCATGCCCGGCCAGCGCTCGTGCAGCTCCTGCGGCGACAGCCAGGCGGTGTAGATCCCGGCCGCGGCGGCAGCATCGTGGCGGATCTGCAGCTGGGCGGGCGTGTCGAAGTCGATGTGCCCGGTGGTCTCCAACAGTGACGTGCCGCTGTCCGCTTCGAGCTCGCGCCACAGCGGCAGTGCTGCCAACGCGTGCCGGCACCAGAACGGGTCTGCGTTCGTGAGCCGGAAAATTCGCTCCGTGCCGTGCGACGAACCGCGCCGGTGGCCGGCCTCGAAGCGCTCCAGTAACAGCACCGATCGGCCGCGGCGAGCGAGCCACCACGCAGTGGACGCACCCATCACCCCGCCACCGATCACCACGACATCGACGTGCTCCATCGCCCGGTTCTACCACCGGGGGCTGCCG
>JAYTSB010000327.1:0-4264 GCA_043745825.1 Actinomycetota bacterium
AGGCCAATCTGAAGATGAACCAACTGATCGCCAAGGGCGTGCTCGGCCGGCTGCCGGAGGACGACGAGGCGCCGGTGATCCTCGACGAGTACGCGAACACCAGCTCGGCCGGATCGATCATCGCCTTCCACCTGCACCGCGACGATCTGTCGCCCGGCGACCTCGGCGTGATCTGCTCGTTCGGTGCGGGCTACAGCGTCGGCAGCATCGTGGTTCAGCAGCTGAGGGTCCAGAGCATCGGCGTCCAGAGCGTCAGCCCGGGGCGGTGACGCGGCGCGCCTCCCACTCGGGGCGCAGGATGCTCATCAGGATGGAGTCGTGGTACTCGCCCTCCCAGTACAGCGCGGCCCGCTGCACGCCTTCGACGACGAAGCCGACGCGCTCGTACACGTGCGCCGCGCGCGGGTTGAACGCGAACACGTCGAGACCGAGCCGATGAATCTCCAGGTTGGCGAACACGTGGTCCACGATCAAGCGGGTGGCCTCCGAGCCGAGGCCACGGTTGCGACCCTGCGGTCCGAGCGCGATGCGGAAGTTGCAGCTGTGGTTGTTCGGGTCCCAGCTGTTGATCGCGAGATCTCCGACGAACGCACCGGTGCTGCGGTCCAGGATGGCGAGGTCGAGCCGGTCGTCCACAGTCGCCCGTGACGACGTCCACGCAACGAGCTCTTCGAGTGTGAACGTGCGCTGCGTGCCGGTGAGGCGCATGCTCTCGTCGTCCATAGAGCCGAGCAGGTCGGCCGCGTCGGATTCGACCAGGGGGCGCAGGAGCACACGCTCGCCCTCGATCGTTGGTTTGTCGGCGAAGGTGCCCATGCCAGCCAGTCTCGCAGGGCACTAGCGTTCGGGAATGGGGATCGGCACGGGCGACGGCGACACGGCCCTGCTCGCCTGCTTCGACGACACGGCGGCGGTGTTCGCGGTGCACGCCCGTCTCACCGGCGGCGACCAGAACCGGACTACGTCACTGCTGATCGACACGTTCAGCGAGCTGGCCGGCGAAGCGACGGGGGCATCACCGGACCGGCGCGCAATGGTGGACCGCGCCCACCGCACGTTCCTGCACCGCGACCCGGGCGTCACGGTGGCCGCCGGGCTGGACCCGCGAGCCGCAGTGGTGCTCGACCTGGCCGTGGTGGAGCACCGTTCCCCGGCCGAGATCGCCACGGTGATCTCTGCCCGTGAAGCCGTCGTGGTGGCCACGCTCGAGATCGCGCAACGGCACGTCGAGGCGGCGTTTCCCGGTGACGACGCTGAACACGTGTTTCGACGGGGCGAGATCTGGCTCGACGACATCACCCGCCGCTCGGCGCGTGCGGCGGTGGCCGCGGCTGCTTTGGCGGGGCCGGTGCGCACGGTGGGGCGCAGCACGCACCCGTTGCGCGCCGCGCTCGCCACGATCCGGTCACGTCACAACCGCCGGCGGCTCGTGCTGGTAGTGACGGCGATCGGGGCGGTTGTCGCCATCGGTGCGTGGCCATCCGCCTCCCGTCCGGGCAGCGGCGGGGCCGAACGAACCATCCATCCAGCTCCGTTCGGCACGACCACCACGACCGAGACCGCGGCCACCACGGGCTCCCCTGACACCGCGGGAACTTCCGCAACCTCCGGTTCCGGGTTCGTGTTCGATCCGCTGCCCGACGGCTACGCAGTGCTCGGCGCCCGCACCTTCGACCCGTCCGTGACCGGGCAGCCCACCGGCTTCCTGGAGCTGTGGGCGTCCACAGACGCAGGCCGCAACGCCGGCCGCTGGCTGGCGGTGCTGGTCGTGCCTCTCGAGCCGACCGTGCTGCCCATCGCGCCGGTGGCGACCTCGGTGCGGATCTCGGTGGGCAACGATCGCGCCATGCTGTGGACCGATGCCGGCGACGTGCGCCGGCTCACGGTGGGCCGGGCCGGTCACGGCGCGCTCGAGTTCGCCTCGTTCGGACTCAGCGACGACGACCTGCTCGCGCTGGCCGCTGACACCACACTCAGCGCCGCCAACCAGACGCTGTACGGAACCCGGGCCATCGCCGTGCTCGGCGGCATGCGAGTGCAGATCTCCCGGGCCACCAGCGCGCCCACCCTTGCCGCGGCGGTGTTCCGTTCGCCGGCGGGTTCGACCGTGTCCTACGGCAGCACAATCAGCAACGACATCGTCGCGCTTGTCACGATGATGACGGAGCCCAACGACCTGCTCGCGACGAGTCTGCTCGGATCGGGAACGCTCATCGAGATCAACGGCCGAGCGGCCGTGACGGGCGCGTCATCGGAGGACCTGTTCGCGCACACAGCGGGGGGAACGAACTCGTTCGTCCGCTTCCACGACGGTGACCACACCGTCACCATCGGGGGCACACCGAACAGCGCCGTGCTCGGTGCCTGGGCGGGCACCGTCCGGCTCTCGAGTGGGGCCGACTGGCGGGGGTTCCTCGAACAGCGCCCTCCCGTGCAGCGGCCGACGGGAGTGACCCCGCCCGTGACGGGGCTCGTGACCGCGTCAGAGGGCATCGGCGGCAACCCGGTGAGCAACGGGTCGATCTGGGCCATCGACCTCGACGACGCGAACGGCGGCACGCTCCGGGTCTCCGAGCAGCGCGTCGCCACCCGGTCGACCGACCCGCCGCTGTTCGACAGCGCGTCGGGCAGCGTCGCGTTGCGGCCCAACGCCGAACACCCCGTCACCGTGTTGAACACGCCGGATGCTTCGCTCGTAGTCGTCGCGTTCGCGCAGGATCCTGGCGTGCAAACCGTGGAGATCACCACCGGTGGCGCGGGGCCCGTCTCGGTGCCGATCCGACGTGTCGGCGAGGCGGCGCTGTGGGGCGCGGCGCTGGCGGTGGACGACATCGGTGCGTTGCACGTATCGATCACCGACGCCGCCGGCAGCGTCATCACCCTGGCCTGAGGAGACGGGCACATCGCGGACCAGTAGCGTTGGGCCATGATCGTCAGGGATCGCGATGGGGTGCTCGCCTGCTTCGACGAGACTGCCACCGTTGTCTTCACCACGCTCGGTCACCTCACCGCCGGTGACGTCGACCTCGCCCTCGACCTCACCGTCGAGACCTACTCGTACCTGGCGCGCACAGCCACAAGCACGAGCACGGGAGTGGACGTGGACCAGCGATGGGTGATCGCCGCCGCACACAGCGTGTACGCCGCCGGGCAGCATCGGCGGGGTCCCGTCGAGCCGATCGCCGCGCTCGCTCCGCTGGAGCGCGTCGCGCTCAGCCTCGAGACGATGGAGCACTGGGCGGTCGAAGACATCGCTGCGCTTGTCGACGCCGACGTCGACGCCGTGCGGTCCGCCTCGGCCACGGCAACGCATCTGCTGGGCACGGTGTCCGCCGAATCCGCACTGCGCGCGTGTGAGGTGTGGTTCGACGACCAGATGCGCACGGATGTCCGTGTCGCGATCGCCGACGACACGACGCAAACGCAACGTCCGAGCTCCACGCCACCGGCGACTCCCGCCGTCGCCCTGATGCGCCCGGCCGTCGCGATGAACCCCGGCCCACTGACCCCGACGCCGACCCGGCGCCAGGTGCGACGACGCAGCACGATCGCGGTGCTGGTGGCCTCGGCGACGGCCATTGGCGCCCTGGCGCTGTGGGTTCGGCCCTCCGACACCGGCGGTGAGGCCGCGACGTCGCCGACCGGCACGACCGACACGACCGGCACAAGCGACACCAGCGGCACGACCGAAACCAGCGAACCGTTCACCATCGACACCCGCTACACCAACGGCAACAGCGCGCGGCCGCCCGAGACCACCACACCGTTCACCATCGACCCCGCCCCTGCCACCGCGGCTCCGGCCCCGCTCACCGGCTTCGTGTCCGCAGGTCTGCCCGCCGGCTTCCAGGCGGGCGGTGGCTACGCCGATGGACGGGATTCGGTGCGCCGGCAGAACTGGTTCGAGCTGTGGGCGACGGACGACGCCACCCACACGAGCGGACGCTGGTTCGGCTTGGTGGTCGTCGACGACAGCATCAACCTCTCCGGTCCCGAGCCAGCAACGGATGCCGTTCGCGTGGATGTGGGAGGACAGCCAGCGCTCACCCGGCCGTCCAGCGATGGCGTGCTCTCGCTGGTGGTGCAGCTCCCCGGACGCGAGTACGTCGAGCTGCGCTCGTTCGGGTTCAGCAATGACGAGCTGGTCACCCTGCTCGGCGCGCTCGACGTCGGCCGTGACAACCGCCCGCACTTCGGTCCAGCGGCGGCGGCGTTGCTCGACGGGCTGGAACTACGCGCGTCGGAGCCCACCAGCCAGTGGAAC
>JAYTSB010000328.1:0-1566 GCA_043745825.1 Actinomycetota bacterium
TTCACGTGGCTGCGATCGCCGCACCCGCGCCGATGTTGGCGCGGTCGGCGGCGGCTCGTCCGGCGTGATAACCGCTCGCGTTGACCCGTCGGTTGCGCATCGGGGTGGTGTTCGGGAATGCCTCGGCGAACGCGGTGTCCACGGCCGCTGCGCGGTCGGCGAGGACGGGTACGAGCGCAGACCCGTAGTGCTGTTCGGCCTCCGCGGCAGCGTGGGTGCGGGTGGCCTCCAGCCGCTCACCGATGCGGTCTGCGAACGCAAGCATGAACGCTCGTCGGAACGACGGCGTGCGCAGGTCGCTGCGAGCGGCCGTTGCCTCTGCGGATGCGCGGGTGGCCTGCACGAGCAGCGACGTGAACAACAGATCGGTGAGGCGAAGGTCGACGGGAAAGCCCACAACCGTGCAGAATCCCGCCTGCGGCGACCACACACTGCGTGCGCCGTTCACCGCGGCGATGACTGCCAGCAGAGCAACCTTTTCGTCGGCATACGGGTTGTCGATGTGCACCCGCTGCGATTCCACGCCGGATCCGAGGCGCGTGCCCTGATCGGCGGCGTCCACCACTGCGGCATCGATGGAGTGACGAGTCATCATCTCCTGAGCCTTGGCGGTGAACGTCTCTGCTTCGGCCTCGAAGTTGGTTGCCTCCGCCTTGGCAAGCAGGGCGCGGATGAGCTTGAGTGCCTTTGTATCGACCTCGCGGCACGGTGCACGCGCCGGGAAGGAACCGCGGTTCGTTGCTCCCCATGACGCAGGCGGTGGTATGAGCAGCGCCAACCGGGGTGCGCGCATGAGTGCGGACAACACGTGCAGCGAGGTGGTCAGGATCTCGTCCGGGTCGAGTTTCTCGGTGCGAGCCCACGCCCGCACGGTGCCGGGGTGCCCGCCGAGGATCACCGACCGGGCCGGGTCGACGACGCCGAGATCCTCCAGCTGGTCGAGCCACGGTCGAGGCGCGCGCGTCGCGGCTTCGTGTCGCCGCGAGTGCTCGGCAATGAGTGCGATCGCCAGACGGTGGGCGCGCTGGGTGAGCTCGCGTTTGACCAGATGGGCGAGATCGGCTGGTTGCCAGCCGTGGGCAAACGCACTGTCGACCGAGCGCTGCAGCAGCGTCGCGAGCACGTCGATCGGACGAATTGCTGCTGTACCGGCATCGATTGTTGCTGCCTCCGCCGCAACGAGCCAGTGAACGGCACGGGGCAAGACGTCCCGGGTGGCGTCACGCCCATCTGCAGACATCGCGGCGTTGACGAGCAGTCGCTCCATGACCGTCTGATCGGGCGCAGCGTGATCGGGGGCCGCCTCGTCCACGGGAGGAGTGTGAGAGCTCGTGGGACGCTGGTGCGCCGATCGCCGCTTCTTGTCGGCTCTGCGTTGTCGGTTGTTCTTACCCATGATCCAGCACCCTGCCAGAGGGGTGCGCGTCAGTTCCTGTGCAGGATGCTGTTGAGGCCGTCCCACTTCACCGAGCGGGGCAGCGCCTCGACCGCACCCGTGCGGCTGTTCCGGCGGTAGAGCAGGCCGCCGGCGCCGCTGAGCGTGCGCGCCTTGACGACCTCGCCCTC
>JAYTSB010000329.1:0-9904 GCA_043745825.1 Actinomycetota bacterium
CGATCCATGGCGATCGATGATCAGTACTGCATCGGGGCTGGCCTCGAGCAGGCCGGTGAGGCGCTCGCTGATCTCGCGCTGGTGCTGGGCCTCGGTGACGTCCGTGACGCAACCGGAGTACCCGACATGCTGACCGAACAGATCGCGCTTGGGCGTGGTGTCGAGACGCAGCCACACCATCTTGTTGGCCGCGGACCACACCCGGAAGGTCATCGAGATCGGCTCCCCGGCCTCGCGCAAGCGCCGCCAGGAGAGCTCGGCGGCGGCCCGGTCGCCAGGATGGGCGTTGGCCCACGGAGCGGATCCCACCGGCACGGACCCACCACTCAGCGCGAGCGCGCGAAAGCCTTCGTCGGCGGAGACGAGGCGACCGGCGAGGTCTGTCTCGAACAACCCAACGGGGAGCGCACTCATCCGGTCTGCAATCCCTTCCCATCGCGTCGACCTGTAGTTCTAGCCGATCAGAGCACCCGTTGGCTCAAGTTCTGGTCAAGGTGTTCAACTCACGGTGACGTGTAGGTAGCGGTGCTCTGGGCTGCGGCGATGGACGCCGCGTCGATCACGGCGAGCAGATCGGCTGCTGCCGAACCGTCGGGAAGCTCCACCTGCTGGTCGAGCGCGTACAGCGTGAACCGGTAGTGGTGGGTGGTGCCGGCGGGCGGGCACGGCCCGCGCCAGCCCGCCACCGGGGCGGCCGAGGTGCTGAAGCCGTTCAGGCCCTGCACGGCCCCGAGCGGCAGGCTGTTCTCGGGCACCAGCGGATCCAGTGGGTCCAGGCCGGTGATGATCCAGTGGACGAAGTCGTTGGCGTCGGTGTCCGTGACCACGAGCGCCATTTCCACGGCGGCGGCCGGCGCACCGAGCCAGCCGACCTGGGGCTGGACATCGGCGCCGTTGCAGGTGAAGCGTATGTCGATCTCGCCGCCATCGGCCCACGGCAGGCTGAGCGCGAACGCCAGGGGTGCCACGGTGATCGTCGTGACACCGGTCGCGCCGTTCAGGGTGTCGAATGCGTCGCCCACCACGGTCGTCGTCGTGGGGGTGTAGACGCTCTGGTTCTGGCTGGGATCGCCCGGGCGCAGCGTGCGACCGTCGCTGTTGCAGGCTGCGAGGCCTGCGACCGTGAGCACCGAGCCACCGAGCAGGGAAAAGGTTCGCGAGCGTCGCACGGCTGGTGAGCCTACGTGTCGCATCTGTTCACGGCACGGCACGGCCAGTTCTCGGCACGCGCAGGCGCCGGTATCCTGGATTACGTGTCTGCCCAGCGTCGTTGCATCTTGACGGTCCACGCCCATCCCGACGACGAGGCCTCCAAGGGTGCGCCGACCTTGGCGATGTACCACGCCCAGGGCGTGCACACCGTGCTCGTCTGCGCCACCGGCGGCGAAGAGGGTGACCTGCAGAACCCGAGCCTGCGCGAGGAAGGCCAGCCCTTCCACGGCCTCACCCCCGAGCAGGAGAAGGCCAAGCTCGCCGAGCTTCGCCCTGCAGAACTGGCCGAATCGGCGCGGATCATCGGCTTCGACGAGGTAGTGATGCTCGGCTATCGCGACTCGGGCATGCTCGACACGCCACCGAACGAGCACCCCGAGTCGTTCCACATGGCGCCCATCGATGACGCCACCGGGCGCCTGGTGGCCGTCATCCGCCGTACCCGCCCGCAGGTCATCATCACCTACAGCGACGACCAGTCCGGCTACCCGCACCCCGACCACATCAGGGTCCATGACATCTCGGTCCTCGCCTTCGAGCGGGCCGGCGACCCGGCGTGGTACCCGGAAGCCGGCGATGCGTTCCAGCCCTCGAAGATGTACTACACGATGTGGTCCAAGGCCCGGCTGCTGGCTGTGCACGAGGCACTGATCGAGCGGCGCGGATCGTCGCCGTACGATGAGACCTGGCTCTCCCGCCCCGGCCAGGACGAGCGGATCACCACCAAGCTCGACGTCGGCGAGTACCTGTGGGCCCGGTCGGGTGCGCTGCGCGCCCACGCCACCCAGGTGGACCCGAACGAGTCGTGGTGGTTCGGTCTCGCAGACGACGAACTCGCCGAGGTGTACCCGTACGAGGACTGGGTGCTGGCCCACTCTCACGTCGGTTCCGTCGAGCCGGGCACCATCGAGACCGATCTGTTCAGCGGCGTCGACCTTGCGGGCGCGCACGGCTCGATGGGGCACGTCGCATGACCACGGTGCAGTACCGGGTGGCGTTCGGCAAGAAGGACGAGGTCGTCGAAGGCCCGTACGACGCGTCGGTCATCGTGTCGATCGCGGCCACCGACGTACACCTGGATCCCACCGTTGCGTTCATGCGCGGCCGGTTGAAGGCCACCGGACCCACTGGTGAGCTGCTGCAGCTGCTGAAGTCGGGCGACGCTCACGCAGTTCTCGCTCGCCTCGGCACGCGCTGAGCAGACCCGGAGACCGAAGCGCGACGGGAGCGGACGCTCATGGTGATGCACGGATGATGTGGGACAATCGCGACATGACGACATCGATGGAATTGCCGGCGGCACCAACCTGGCGTGGGATCAATCACCTGGCCCTGGTCACACCGGACATGGACGCGACGGTGCGCTTCTACGTCGGGGTCCTGGGCATGCCGCTGGTGACCACGCTCATGGCAGGCCCAATGCGTCACTACTTCTTCGAGATCGCCCCGGGCAACACAGTGGCGTTCTTCGAGATCCCGGGCGTGGAGACCTTCCGCAAGGGGGCGGGCACGCCGGCGTCGGTGCCGGTGCAGCTCGATCACATCTCGTTCAACGTCGCCGACGAGGACGCGCTGGTGGTGCTGCGGTCCCGGTTGGTCGCCGCTGGTTCGGGCGTGACCGAGATCGTGGACCACGGCATCATGCGCTCGATCTACTTCACCGACCCGAACGGCATCGCCCTTGAGGCGTCGTTCTGGGTGGTCGACGGCACTGGTCAGCCGTTCGACCCCACCGACGAGTCGCGCTTTCTCGACCCGAACCCGGTTCCCGCCGTCGCCGAGCTCGCTGCCGGCGGCCTGCGCACCCTCCCCACCACCACGCTGGTCTGACTCCCTATTGCGGGGTCAGGTGCGCATGGCGTCGCGCAGGGCGCGGTAGCCGATGACGGTCGCCCCGCTTGCCGCAAGGAGGTCGCGCAGGTGCTGATCCCTGGTGACGAGGGCGAGGTCGTCGATCCAGCCCTGGGCCGCTTCGGAGATGGCGCGCACCTCCGGCGTGTCGGCGCTGGGCTGCACATGGATCTCGGTGACACCCGGGGCGAGGCGCGCAATGGCCTCGTACACCCGGTCGCGACTGCCGGCTCGCCAGTCGTGGTCGAAGTGGTCGGGGAAGACCACACCCTCTGAGGCGGCCAGGTCTCGGAACGGGAACCCGGCTTGGTCCTTGGTGATCGTGGACGGCAGACGGATGGGGAGGCGGAACTCCACCGCCAGCTCCAGGTACACATCGAAGAACTCGGGCCGCAGGGTGATGGCTGTCAGGTGCGGGGCGAGGTGGGTGACGTCGATGCCCCAGGCCAGCGCTCGCTCGATCTGTGCACGGCACTCGCGCAGTACCTCGACGGGATCGGCGTGCTCCCACAGGTCGTCGACGCCGCGGGGGAAGCCGGCCTCGCCGCTGTGCAGTGACGGGGCGTGGGTGATGGGTCCCCAGCGGTACGTGGGATGCTCGCAGTTGAGCGTGAGGTGCACGCCGATGTCGTCGGTGGGCAGGCATCGCACGGCCGCATCGCGGGCCCACGGCGCAGGCACCATGAGCGAGGCGCAGGACGCAACTCCTTCGTGCAGCGCCGCGAAGACACCCTCGTTGGCTGCGTGGCAGGAGCCGAGGTCGTCGCAGGAGATGATGACCAAGCGGTCGTCAGCAGCGTGGCCAAGACGTTCGGCGAGAGAGTCCATCGCAGGCGACGTTATCCGCCGCAGGCGCCCCAGAGACCGAGGTCGGCCGCTTCGGCGGCACGCGCCGCCGCCACGAACTCGGCGGCATGGGCGTCGTTCGGGGCGATCGTGAGCGGACGGGCCAGGCCGCGGGTGGCCAGTTCGAGGTTGACGAACAAACCGTCCACGGCGCGATAGACGTAGGCGAGGAGGCGGCCGTAGTCGTCGCGCGCCTCACGATCGCGCACGAGCACCACGGCCTCACCGGGAGTCAGCGCCTGTTCGGTGAATGCGCTCGCCTCCGGTCCGTAGCACTGCACCGGTGTGTTCGGCTTCTTCGTCTCCGGCGTGTCAATGCCGATCAGGCGAACCCGTTCGGTGGTGCGGTGGATGCGAACGACGATCGTGTCGCCGTCGACGGCGCGCACCACCGTGGCGTTGGGCGCCGCAGGCAGGTTCGGGTTGACGGTGGTGGGTGGGGATGCCGGGTGTGCCCCGGATCCGCATGCGGCGGCCAACACCACGAGCCAGCCAGGCCATGATTTCATTGTGCGGCCGTTCTACCACCGGGGTGTCACGGTTGCGCCGCTACTGTCGGCGAAATGGCTGCGCTACCCGTTGGTGAGACCGAAGTCCGTGCCGCATTGGCGGCGCTCGGCGTGGAGCACGAGATCGTCGACTGCGATCCGGATCTGGCCGACACGGCGGCCTTCTGCGCAGCGTACGGCTACGCACCGGAGGACTCCGCCAACACGATCATCGTCATCGCCAAGTCCGACCCACCGCGGTACGCGGCCTGCGTGGTGCTGGCCACCACCCGTCTCGATGTGAACCGCGTGGTGCGACAGCGCTTCGGTGTCAAGAAGGCATCGTTCGCCTCGGGCGAGCTGACCCAGGAGATGACCGGGATGATGATCGGCGGCGTGACGCCGTTCGCGCTGCCACCCGACCTACCGATCTGGGTGGATTCACGCGTCGTCGCGCGGCAACGGCTGTTGTTCGGCGGTGGCAGCCGCAGCTGCAAAGTGGTCGGCCCGCCGGAGCTGCTCAGCCAGCAGCCCCAGGTCGAGATCGTGCAGGACCTTGCGTTCGTCCCGGAGGCGCCGCCGGTGTGACGACCGGGACCTTCAGATCCGTTCGATGATGGTGCCGGTGCCGATGCCGCCGCCGCAGCACATGCTGACCAGGCCATAGCGGCCGCCCGTGCGCTCCAACTCGTAGAGCGCCTTGGTCATCAAGAAGGTGCCGGTGGCGCCCAGCGGGTGGCCGAGGGCGATGGCGCCGCCGTTGGGGTTGGTCTTGGCGAGATCGGCGCCGACCTCCTTGGCCCAGGCCAGCACCACGGATGCGAAGGCCTCGTTGATTTCGAACACGTCGATCTCGTCGATGGTGAGACCGGTGCGCTCGAGCAGCTTCTGGGTGGCGTCGATCGGACCGGTGAGCATCAACACCGGATCCACGCCGACGAGGCACGTATCGATGATGCGCGCCCGCGGGGTGAGACCCAGCTCGGCTGCGCGCTCCTCCGTCATGATCAGCACCGCCGAGGCGCCATCGCTGATCTGCGAGGAGTTACCGGCCGTGTGCACGCCGTTCTCGCGCGCCACCGGCTTCAGGGTGGCCAGCTTCTCCAACGTGGTCTCGCGCAGACCTTCGTCCTTGCTCACGGTGTGCGTAGTGCCGGTTGGCTTGCCGTCCTCGCCGAGGTCGGGAGCCTCGACAGTGATGTACTGGCCGGCGAAACGATCCTCAGCCCACGCCTGTGCGGCGCGCTGCTGGCTCGCGAGGCCGAAGGCATCGGTGTCCTCGCGGGTGATGCCCCATTTGTCGGCGATGCGCTCGGCACCCTCGAACTGCGAAGTCATCTCGTACTGACCGAAGTAGCTCTTCGGGATCGGCACGCCGAAGCCGAGTGCTTTGCCGCCGCTGGCGCCGATGGGCACACGGCTCATCGTCTCCACCCCGCAGGCAATGGCGATGTCCACCACGCCGGCGCCGACGAGCGCCGTGGCCAGCCCCGTGGCCTGCTGGCTGGAACCGCACTGGGTGTCGACGGTGGTGTTGGGGACGCTCAGCGGCAGACCTGCGGCGAGCCACGCGGTGCGACCGATGTTGAACGCCTGCTCGCCGACCTGACTGACACAGCCTGTCACGACCTGACCAACGAGGCTCGGGTCAATCCCGGTGCGTTCGATGAGCGCCTTCTGGACGGCGCCGAGCAGCTCCGCCGGGTGCATGGACGAGAGCCCACCGTTACGGCGACCGATCGGGGTCCGCACGGCATCGACGATCACTACGTTGCTGGTCTTCCGGTTCGTCATGTGGTCAAGCTAGCGGTGCGTGCCATGCTGGAGACGTGCCAGAGCAGCCCGCCAATTTTGTACCCCTCGTCGTCCCACCGGCGGACGCGCCGAGCGAGCATCGCTTCGTCCATGTCATCGGCGCGGGTGTTTGGGTGCATCACGAACCGGCCGACGCATCATGGGGTCGGCACTTCCTCGGCGTCCTCGACGGCGCCGCGGTGTGGGGCGTCGACGTGCCCCACGGCACGGATCCGGCCGACGGAGCGGCTGCCGATCTGTTCAGCTACTACGGCCGGGCCAGCGAGCCCGAATGGCTGGTGGCCGGCCGCGCCGTGCAGATCGTGGAGTGGGCACGCACCCATCGCTTCTGCGGTCGGTGCGCCACGCCCACGGAACTGGCACCCGGCGAGCGGGCGATGAAGTGCCCGGCATGCGGTCTGCAGGCCTTCCCGCGCCTCGCGCCGGCGATGATCACGCTCGTCACCCGTGGCGAGGGCGACGAGCAGGAGGCACTGCTGGCCCGCGGCGTGGCGTTTCGGGCGCACATGTACAGCTGCCTCGCCGGGTTCGTGGAACCCGGCGAGTCGCTGGAGGGCGCCGTCGTGCGCGAGGTGCACGAGGAAGTGGGTATCGACGTCACGAATGTGCGCTACTGGGGCAGCCAACCATGGCCGTTCCCGCACAGCCTGATGCTGGGGTTCCACGCCACGTACGCCGGCGGCGACATCGTTTGCGAGCCCAGCGAGATCGTCGACGCGAACTGGTACCGCCGTGACGCGCTGCCGCCGATCCCGCCCGGCATCAGCATCGCTCGCAAGTTGATCGACGCCTGGCTGCGCCACGAGGTGTGAGCAACCCGGTGTGGGCAGCCGGTCTGAGCAGCCTTGCCCGTCAGCCGGCGACGGCGAGCTGCTCGGTGAACCAGTCGAGGATGATCTCGGCGCGCTGACGCCGGTGCACCGGCGAGCCGCTGCGTGACAGCTCGTGGGTCTCGCCCGGGAATCGGTAGAAGGTGACGTTGCGCCCGAGGATGCGCAAGGCCGTGAACAGCTCCTCGGCCTGCGAGATCGGGCAGCGCAGATCTTCTTCGCTGTGGATGATCAACATCGGCACCTGGATGTCGCGCACCCAGCGGATCGGCGACATCCGCTCGTACTCGGCCGGGTCCTCGATGTGGTTCGGGCCGTGCTCGATGCGGAACACGGTGCCGATGTCGCTGCTCCACTCTTCGCTGAGCATGTTGTTGACGGCGCGCTCGCTGCAGATGCCCTTGAACCGGTGGCCCTGCGTGCCGGCCAGCAACGTGGCCATGTATCCGCCATAGCTGCCGCCCTGCATGCCGACGCGAGCGGGATCGCAGTACGAATGTTGGGCCAGTGCGTAGTCGAGCACGGCGAGGACGTCCGCAAGGTCGGCGCCGCCCCAGCCGGTGCCCGGGGCGACGGGATGCTTGGGGCCGAGGATGGCCTGTCCCCACGCCTGCTCACGACCACTGCTGCCGCGCGGATTGCACATCAGCACCACGAATCCGGCCGCGGCCTGGAACTGGGCCTCGTCCCAGAACGTCTCGCCGTACTGGGTGTGCGGACCCCCATGGACGTTGAAGATGAGCGGATAGGTCTTGGTCTCGTCGAAGCCGACGGGACGCATGATCCACGCATCGATCTCAGCGGTGCCGTCGGTGGTGGGCACGGTGAAGCGCTCCCACGACTGCGGCTTGACGGCGGCGACGTATGGATCGGACAGGCGTGTCAACTGGCGTTCCACGCCGCCGACCAACGAGAACAACTCCGCAGGGCGGTCGACGCGGCTGATGGCCGCGGCGAGCGTGCCGCCGGCATGATCGAAGGAGCGGACCCATCGCTGGCCCTCGGTGGCCGCGACGGGAGCCGAGGTTCCGTCGGCGGCAACGGTGTACACGTGTCCGCGTCCGCGGTCATCGGCCAGGGCAAGCAGGGTTGCGTCGTCGACCCACACCGGGATGGCCTCCCCGGCCGTCGATGCAAAGGTGCGATCCAAGCCTTTGCTCACCCACTGCATCTCGCCGGTGGCGAGAGTGATGACGCCGACGTGCTCATTCTGTGGATCGGTCAGCGGGTCGTCGTGGCCCAAGAACGCGACGCGGCTGCCGTCGGGTGACACCGACGGACTGAAGTAGTTGCCCGTCTGGTGGGTGAGCGCGGTGATCTCACCGCCGTCGAGCGGTACCACGTACAGGTCGCTGGCGAGGTCGAGATCCCAGGTTTCGTGTCGGGAGCCAGCGGTGACGACGGCGGAACAGTCGGCCAGCCACGCGACACCGTCGTGTTGATACGGCCCGGGGGTGAGGTTGCGCGGCGCGGTTGTCCCATCGGCCGGAACCACGTACACGTGAGAGGGACGGTCGAACACCCAACCCTCCCCATTCAGGCGGGTGAAGAAGCGATCGATCTTGCGCGGCGCCTGCCATGATTCGTCCTCGGCCTCGTACCGAGCGTCTCGGGTACGGCTGGTGAACGCGATCCACGTGCCGTCCAGGCTCCAAGTGGGATGACCGACGCCGTCCTTCATCGTTGCGACCGTGCGTACCTCGCCGGGCCCGTCCATCGGCAGCACGTGGAGGGTGGCCTCGCCCTTGTTCTCGCTGCGGGTGGACGTGAACGCCAGGCTGCGGCCGTCGGGCGACCATGCGGGCTGGCTGTCATTCTTGTCGCCGGAGCTGAGCGGGCGAGGCGGCGTGGAGCCATCGGCTGCGGCCACCCACACCTGGGCCCGGGCGCGGTTCTTGGTGAAGTCTGTCCTGGCGACCACGAACGCGATCCAACGCCCATCCGGCGACACCGCCGGGGTGGCGGCAGCGACGACCCCACCGATGATCCGCTCGGCCAGCTCGGCGTGCTTGCTCAGGGGCGCTCGGTCGTACAGGGGTCGGGTGGAGGCTTCGCTCATCTCCGTAACGGTAGCTGTGTGACCCCCCGCCCGTGCCGCCTCTGGCAACGTTTGCCCAGTCATCGAGCGGCACGCATGGGGCGCTGCCTTCTGACGACTCTGGCGGTTGCTCGAGCCGTCTGAGCGGCGCAGCCGCCGATGCCGGCGGCACCGACGTCGTGTTCGGCGAATCGAGGTCTGCTCGCGACGTGATGGGCTGGCCTGCGAGACTCCAAACGTATGGAGGGGAGCGCGTCGAACTTCTGGACCGGACACCCGCGCGCGCTCACCCTATGAACCTCGATCACCTGGGGAGCCCACTGCGACCGATGACCCGGCTGCACAGCAGCGGACGCTGTGCCCGAGGAACCCGTTTCGCGAGCGTTCGCCTTCGAGATCGGCGAGATCCTTGCCCGCCTCCACGCCCTCGACCTCATGTGGACCGATGGGACGGTCGAGGGCCGGACGCTGCGAGACTGGCCCGAGCTTGCCCAGCGGGCGGTGGTCACCGCACAGCCGTGGGCCGAACTGCTCTACAGCAACGTGGATGTGTTCCTGGCGATCACCGACTTCATCGACACCTGCGAACGCCCTGGCCCCGTCGTGCTGACCCACCGGGACATCCACCCGTGGAACCTGTTGGCTCGAAGCGGTCGGCCGATCATCCTCGACTGGGAGATCTCGGGGATGCTCGATTTGGCCGGTGAGCTCGGCTCGACCGCGCTGAGCCTCTCGAAGGGGCCGGGCTTCGACGACATCGACCCCGCAGTCTTTCGTTCGGTCCTCGATGGCTACGTCGCCGGGGGCGGAGCACTACCCTCACC
>JAYTSB010000330.1:0-2411 GCA_043745825.1 Actinomycetota bacterium
GGCCTCCGCCCACGGGTAGGCGTTGCCGATCCAGCCGTCTGCGTACTTGGCCGCACGGCGCAGCGCAGCGTCGGTGTGCCCGCCGGTGTAGATGGGAACGGGCACCGGCGGGTGCGGCTCCAGCGTCATCGCGGGGATGTCGTAGTGCTCGCCGTGCCATTGCACCCAGCCGCCCTTCCACAGCTCGCGCAGCGCCGGGATCATCTCGTTGAGCCGCTTGCCGCGGTTGGAGAAGTCCTGGCCCTGGAGATCGAACTCCTCCTTCATCCAGCCGGCGCCGACGCCGAGGGCCACCCGACCGTCGGACAACACTGCCGCCGTGGCGACCTCCTTGGCCACCTGCAGGATGGGCCGGTGTCCGGCGATGTAGATGTTCGTGGTGAAGTGCAGCTGCGTGGTGACGCTGCTCATCGCCCCGATGAGCACCCACGGATCCGGCCACGACGCCTCCGGCTCCCAGATCGGCCGGCCGTCCTCGTGCGGGCTGTACGGGTACTTGCTCGTCAGCTGGCGCGGGTAGCAGAGGTGGTCGCTGATCAGCAGGCCGTGGTAGCCCGCCCGATCGAGGAGCGTGGAGATGTGCACCAGCTCGGTGGTGTTCATGAACGCGGTCGCGCACCAGAACTTCATGACGAGCTCAGCGGCTGGCTCGGGTCATGCCCAAGCCGACCGTGGCGACGATGTCGCGCTGGATCTCATTCACGCCGCCGCCGAAGGTGTTGATCTGCGCCATCCGTCCCGCTTGCTCGACGTCGCCGTGCAGCACTGCCCCGGGCGATCCGGCACGCAGGTGGCCCAGCGGTCCGAGTACGCCGATCAGCAGCTTGTACACCTCGACGGCGCGTTCGGTGCCGAACACCTTCACCGACGACGACGCCTGCGGGGTGAGCGTGCCGTCGTTGACGGAGCGCACGAGCTTCCAGTTCATCAGCTTCAACGCCTCGAGGATCGCCTTGCAACGGGCGAAGTCGGCCTGCACCCAGGGCAGGTCGATCATCCGCTCGTCGTTGGTGCCACCGCTCGGCTCAGCGGCCGCCCACCGCACGACGTCGTCGTAGATCCGGTGCACGTGGCCGGTGAGCGCGGCGAGGCCGACGCGCTCGTGATTGAGCTGGGTGGTGATCAACTGCCAACCCCGGTTGACGTCGCTGACGACGTTCTCCTTGGGCACGCGCACATCGCTGTAGTACGTGGCCGTCGTGACGTTGCCGCCCACCGTGACAATGGGCGTCCAGGAGAATCCGGGCGAGTTGGTGGGCACGATGATGATCGAGATGCCCTTGTGCTTGGGCGCCTCCGGATCGGTGCGGCACGCCAACCACACGTAGTCGGCCTGGTTCGCGCCGCTCGTGTACACCTTGTTGCCGTTGATCACCCACTCATCGCCGTCGAGCACCGCCGTGGTGCGCAGCGAGGCCAGGTCAGTGCCGGACTCCGGCTCGGTGTAACCGATTGCGAAGTTGATCTCACCGGCGAGGATGCCCGGCAGGAACTGCGCCTTCTGCGCCTCGGTGCCATAGGCGATGAGCGTGGGGCCCACGGTGTTGATGGTCACGAAGGGAAACGGCGCATGGGCCCGCTGGACCTCGTCGAAGAGGATGAACTGGTCCGTGGGCGGCCGGCCCTGGCCGCCGTACTCCTTCGGCCAGCCGAGCCCGAGCCAGCCGTCGGTGCCCATCTGCTTGACGATCCGACGGAACTCGGGGTTGCCCTCACCCGTGTCGCCCATGCCGTCACGAACCTCGCGCGTCAGCAGATGATGGAAGTACTCGCGCAGTTCCTTGCGCAGGGTCTCTTGCTCGTGTGTTTCGGCGAGATGCATACGGAACGCGACGTTAGTGGATGCTACGTTGGTTTCTGACGTTGTGTCAGAAACTTTGTCCTGCACGGTCTTGACGGCGTTTGCCACAGCTTTTCAGAACGAACAGACGAGGGGTCATCGTGTCCGGGCATCTGCAGGACGAAGTCGTTGTCATCACGGGATCGGGGCGCGACGGCCGCCAACCAAGCCCGCAACGCCTGATGCCCGACCTGTCAGCGCTGTCCGACGTGGCGTTCCGCGAGCACGTCAGGGCCTGGCTCGCCGATCATGTCGTCGGCGACTTTGCCGAGCTGAGAGGTCGCGGCGGACCAGGTGACGAGGAAGTCGGCTTCGAGGTCCGGGTCGCGTGGGAGAAAGAGCTCGGCGCCGCCGGCTGGATCGGTCTCGGCTGGCCGGAATCGCACGGTGGCCGGGGCGCCAGCGTTGCCAAACAGATCATCTGGGCCGAGGAGTACACCAGGGCTCAGGCCCCGGCCCGGGTCAATCACATGGGCGAGAACCTGCTTGCGCCGACCCTGATCGAGTACGGTACGACGAAGCAGTGCGAACGGTTCCTGGCGGGAATCCTCCAGGGCACCGAGCGGTGGTG
>JAYTSB010000331.1:0-1697 GCA_043745825.1 Actinomycetota bacterium
CCGACGCCGGCGCGGAGATCGCGCCCACGGGTCGCGCCTTCGCTGACCGGGTCGCGGGGACACGACCCGTGGGCGCGGTTCTCGCGGTTCGAGCGACCGGTTGTGCGAGGTTTGCGGTCGCGGTCAGGCGACGCCGTCGCCCAGCAACGCCCGGTGCAGCACGGCGACCAGCTCGCTGCGGGAGACGATGCCCATCAGGCAACCGTCGCGGTCGACCACCGGGATGTGATGAAAGCCGCGATCGATCATCAGCTGGATGATGTCCGCCACCGGCGCGTCGGCACCGATGGTGATCACCGGTGTGGTCATCACCGACGACACCGGGGCGAGCTCGGCGACATCAAGGTTGAAGAGATCGGCGATGGACACGATGCCCAGGATGTGCCGGTCCGCTGACACCACGGGCAGCGCCTTGACGTGATGCTGGTTGATCAGCGTCCGCGCTCGATAGAGGCTGTCAGTGGGCTGCACCACATGCATGTCGTGCGCCATGATGGTGCCGACCTCAACCCGCCCGAGGCGGCGATCAAGGGCGTGTTGCTCAGCGTCGCGAACGAGGGCAACAACATCGGCGGGATTGACGTCGAGCCCTTGGTCGAGGCGCTTCATCGCCGCAGCCACGTCGGCGGTCTGCACACCGAGGCGCTGCGTCGGGGGTTGGTCGGCACCGGGCCGAGCGGGCGGCGCAACGGGAGCCACGTGGGGGTATCGCCGGCCGGTGAGATTGTTGATGGTGATGGCCACGAGCAGCAGTGCGGCAGTGTTCGCGGCCACCGGCCAGAACGCGAATGCGAAGCCCTGCTTCTGTACCGCCGGAGCGCCGACCGCAGCGAACAGTGCACAAGCGCCTCCGGGCGGGTGCAGGCAGCCGAGGAGCATCATCACCACGATGGCCGCACCCACCGCAACGGCGGCGGCGGTCATCCGGTCGTCGAACACCTTTGCCGCGGCGATGCCCACCGCGGCAGACACGGTGTTCCCGCCGAGCACGGCCCACGGATGGGCGAGCGGGCTGGCCGGAGCGGCGAACACCAACACCGCGCTGGCACCGATCGGGGCGATGATGAACGGCAGCCCCACCGGACCTGTGCCGATGGCACGGACCACCACACTGGCAACGACGATGCCGGCGAACGCGCCGGCACCCCCGCGGGCGACGTCCACCAGGCTGTAACGCGGCCGCGACGGCACGAACGACCGCAGCCAGATGCGCCCGCCGGTTGGGAGGCCTGCGGTCATCGACGGCGTCCGGAGATCATGGCCACGAACGGAACGTACAACATGCCCCGGCTCGGATCGTGACCGCCGCCAGACGAACCGACCGCGTGGATCGACCGAAATCGGCCGATCCACGCGGTCGGTGTTCGGTCCATTCCGGCCGAGCGGCGTCAGTCGCCGTAGCCGGGGTCGCTCGGCCAGTTGGGTTGGAAGAGATGCCACTGCTCGGGGGCCCTGCGGATGAGGTACTCCAACTCGCCGGCCAGCGCCTGGGTCACGCGGGCGACGTCCTGGCGGAGTCCGCCGAGCCGTTCGGTGGCCAGCGGTGGGCGAACCACTGCATGATGCCCGTTGTAACGATCGGTGAAGTAGACGCCGGCCGGAAGTACCGGCGCACCGGTCCGCAGGCCCAACATCGCCGGACCGGCGGGCAGCGTGGTCTGCTCGCCGAAGAATGTGACTTGCACGCCATTGTGTTC
>JAYTSB010000332.1:0-5695 GCA_043745825.1 Actinomycetota bacterium
GCCAGAGCGGCAAGGGCGGCGTGGCATATGTGATGAAGACCGAGCACGGCTTCGACCTGCCCCGCCGCCTGCAGATCGAGTTCTCCAAGACGATTCAGCACATCACCGAGGACAGCGGCACGGAGATCTCCACCGGCATCATGTGGGACACCTTCCAGAGCGAGTACCTCCCGAACGATCCGGCCATCACCCTGATCAGCCACGAGCTCACCTCATCGAGCGAGGGCAGGACCACGCAGGTCACCGCGCAGCTGCTCGTCGACGGAGAGCACCGCACGGTGTCGGGTTCCGGCAACGGTCCGATCGATGCGTTCGTGTCAGCGATGAACGACGATCTCGGCATCGACATCGACGTCCTCGACTACGCCGAGCACGCGATGGGCGCCGGGAAGGGCGCCACCGCTGTCGCCTACGTGGAGTCGCGCGACGGCGACGGCAACGTGAAATGGGGCATCGGTACCGACGAGAACATCCTCACCGCATCGCTGCGGGCCGTGGTGTCCACGGTCGTCCGCCAGCGCCGCTGAACTCCGTCGGCCTCATGCGCATCCTCGTGATCGGTGGTACCCGCTTCGTCGGCAAGCACATCGTGGCCGCAGCGCTCGCCGCGGGCCACGACGTGTCGGTGTTTCATCGTGGCCGTACCGGGCCGGCCCTGTTCCCCGAGGTCGAGCACCTCATCGGCGATCGCGACGCTGACCTCTCCGCACTTTCGACCGGCACCTGGGACGCCACCGTCGACACGTGCGGCTACGTACCGCGCCAGGTCCACGCGCTCGCCGACGCGCTCGGCGAACGTGGCGGCCGCTACGCCTTCATCTCCAGCATCTCCGCGTACGCGCCGCCGCTCGGACCGGGCATCACCGAGGATGCCGAGCTGATCGAGTTGCCCGACCCCACGGTGGAGGAGATCACCGGCGAGACCTATGGCGGGCTGAAGGTGCTGTGCGAACGCGCCGCCCACCAGCGTTTCGGCGCTGACACGCTCATCGTGCGGCCCACCTACGTGATCGGGCCCGACGATTACACATGGCGGTTCCCATGCAGCCATCGAGGCCGGGGCTGGATCCCGACCGCGAGCGCGAGCTGCTCGCAGCGTGGGCAGCCCTGAGGCAGTGACCCGATCGGCTAGGTTGACGCCGATGAGTCGGTGGATCAGACGGCTGCTCCTGCTCGCCGTGATCGGCGCAGCCACCTCGGTGGTGCTCCGACGTCGGGGCACCACATCCTCGACCGGCACGCCCCATGTGGCGCCGGAGTCGACGTGGCCACCGATCGAGCCGCTGCCGGCGGCAGCGAGCCCGCGGGATCCCACTCCAGACTGGGTTGCCCCGGAGGACGGCCGGTGCCCGGAGGGCTTCCCCATCAAGGCCAATGCCTCCAGCCGCATCTTTCACGTGCCCGGCGGGCGCTTCTACGACCGCACGATGCCCGAGCGGTGTTACGCGACTGCAGATGCAGCGGAGCGCGACGGCTACCGTCGGGCGAAGGCCTGACCGACAAACCATCTTTCCGAAGGAGCAACAACATGCGGGTGATCGTGGATTTCGATGTGTGCGCGTCCACCGGATCGTGCATGCAGATGTGCCCCGAGGTGTTCGAAGTGCGCAGCGACGGGTACCTCTACATCCTCCAGGAGAACCCGGCCGAGGAGTTGCGTGCCAAGGTCGAAGAAGCCGCTGACCTCTGCCCAACCGGCGCGATCACCATCGAGGGCTGAGCCCGGTGGGTTTCCACGCCAAGATCGAGGCGGCCTGGCGGCGCACCGGCTCGATGCTGTGCGTCGGACTCGACCCCGACCCGGAGCGGATGCCGGCGCACCTGCGCGCGCACGGGAACGGGATCGAGCGATTCTGCACCGCCATCGTCGATGCCACGGCACCCTACGCATGCGCGTTCAAGCCGCAGATCGCCTACTTCGCCGCCCAGGCCGCCGAGCCCCAGCTGGAGCGCGTCTGTGCGTACATCCGTGACCGTTACCCGGACCATCTGCTCGTGCTGGACGCGAAGCGCGGCGACATCGGACCCACCGCCCAGCAGTACGCCCGCGAGCTGTTCGTGCGCTACGACGCCGATGTCGCCACGGTCAACCCGTACATGGGCACGGACTCGATCGAGCCGTACCTTCGTCACGAGGGCAAGGGCATTCTGCTGCTGTGCCGAACCAGCAACCCTGGCGGCGACGACTTCCAGTCGCTGCTGGTCGACGGCGAACCGCTCTACGTGCGGGTGGCCCGGCGGGTGGCCGAGCAGTGGAGCACGATGGGCGACTGCGGCCTCGTCGTCGGCGCCACCTACCCGGCAGAGATGAGCCGGGTGCGGTCCATCGTCGGAGACATGCCCATCCTCGTACCCGGCATCGGCGCCCAGGGCGGAGCGGTTGACGCCACGGTGCAGGCCGGGCGCAGCAGCACGGGCTTCGGGTTGATGCTCAGCTCCTCGCGCGCGGTTTTGTACGCAAGCTCTGGGGAGGACTTCGCCGAGGCCGCCGCAACCGTGGCGATGGCGACGCGCGACCAGATCCGGATGGTGCCCGTCAGCTGATCGCGGGATCAGCCGTCGAGCACGATGACGCTCAGGATGCCCGGCGCGCGGCGCAGCTCGTCCACCACTGCGGCGGACACCTCGGCGGTGGGCGCGATCAACATGACCGCGGTGCCCGGCGTTTGCGCCCGGCCGACATCCATGTCGGCGATGTTCACGCCGGCATTGCCGAGCAGCGTGCCGACGAGGCCGATGACACCGGGGCGGTCGTCGTTCTTGACCATCATCATGTAGTCCGTCGGCGGCACGTCGAAGGTGTGGTCATCGATCCAGACGATGCGCTGCTCGCTGCGCCGGCCGGAGAGCGTGCCGGAGATGCTGTGCTCTCCGCCGCGCAGCGTGATCAGGTTGACGTAGTCGGCTGAGGTCGTGCAGTTGACCTCACGGACGTCCACGCCGTGGTCCTTGGCCAGTTGCGGTGCGTTCACGTACGTGACGGGCTCATCGCTGTGGGCACCGAAGAAGCCCTTCAGCGCCGCAAGCGTGAGGATGCGCGTGTCGTATCCGGCGATGTCACCCTCGGCGCAGATCTCCAACGTCTGCGGTGAGCCGCCGACGAGCGAGGCAAACAAGCTGCCGAGCCGCTCGGCGAGGGGCAGGAACGGGCGCAGCGTCTCGTTGGCCTCGGCCGCGTTGATGTTCACGGCAAACGGCACGAACTCGCCGGCCAGGGCGAGCTGCACCATGTCGGCGATGGTGTCGCCGGCTTTGTCCTGGGCCTCGCGGGTGCTCGCGCCGAGGTGCGGGGTGACCACCACCGAATCCAACGCAAACAACGGCGACTCGGTCATCGGCTCCTTGGTGAACACGTCCAGCGCTGCTCCGGCGATGGTGCCGTTGCTGACCGCCTCGGCCAGGGCTTCCTCGTCGATGATGCCGCCACGCGCGACATTGATCACGCGCAGGACGGGCTTGGCCTTCAGCAACAGATCGCGACCGATGATGCCGGTGGTCTCCTTGGTCTTGGGCAGGTGGATCGTGATGAAGTCGGACTCGGCGACGAGCTGATCGAGCGCCAGCAGTTCCACGCCCATCGTGCGCGCCCTGTCGGCCGAGACGAACGGATCGAAGGCCACCAGCCGCATCCCGAACGCCTTGGCCCGGTCGGCCACCAGCTTGCCGATTCTGCCGAGACCGACGATGCCGAGCGTCTTGTCGGCCAGCTCCACACCCTCCCACCGAGTGCGCTCCCAACGACCGGCCTTCAGCGCAGCGTGAGCCTGGGGCACGTTGCGGGCCTGGGACAGCAGCAGCGCCATCGTGTGCTCGGCAGCGGAGACGACGTTCGACTGCGGGGCGTTGACCACCATCACACCGCGACGCGTCGCCGCTTCCACATCAACGTTGTCCAGGCCGATGCCGGCGCGCCCGACGACGATGAGGTCGGTCGCGGCCTCGAGCACCTCGGCGGTGACCTGCGTGGCGGAGCGGATGATGAGCGCATGGGCGCCGGGGCGATCCGCGTTCGGGGCGACGCGGTGCATCAGCTGGGAGAGATCGAGCTGCACATCGACCTCATGCCCGGCGGCGCGGAGCCGATCCAGGCCTCCTTCGGCGATTTCTTCGGTCACCAGGATGCGAGACATCCTCCTATCCTTATCGACGTCAGCTCGGATCCCTCTGCGGATTGAACGTTTCGTCAAGCGCCGGCGGGTGCAACGCAGGTCGCTCGGCGAGGGTGCACGTCGACAGCTCGGCTAAGGTCGCCGCGCACACACCTTCCAGGGGGAACCATGCCCAACCCATTTCTCTCCGACGAATGGATGACCGAAGCCAAGGCGATTCGCGCCAAGTACGAGGGCCAGACCGGCAAGGTCACCCAGTCGATTCGCGTCAACCAGGTGATCACCGACGTCCCGTTCGGGCCCGGCACCATCAACAGCTTCATCGACACCTCGTCGGGCGACGTGGTCTTGGATCTCGGCAGCCTCGAGGCACCGGACGTGACCATCACCACCGATTACGCGACAGCGAAGAAGCTCTTCGTCGATCAGGACCAGGCGGCAGCGATGCAAGCCTTCATGGGCGGCAAGATCAAAGTGCAGGGCGACATGATGAAGATGATGGCGCTGCAGACGGCGATGCCCACCGATGAAGCCTCCAAGACCATTGCGGACGAGATCAAGGCCATCACCGCCGAGTGAGGGTCGGCGTGCCAGCGCCCCGCTCGCTGCCGTGGCGGCTCCTGCCCTGGCTGTTCCCCATCGGCCTGATCGTCATCGGCCTGATCTTCGTCACCACGAGCCTCACCGGCACCGACGAGCCCGACAACATCGTCGCCCCGCCCAACGTGCGCGCCGTGACCACCCGCAACGCCTCCGAGTGGGCGCTGCGTCAGGTGCAGCCCGGCACCGCCTCCGAGGTCACCGGCGTGGTCATGGTGTCGTCCCGTTCCACGGGCGACACGACGTACGCGATCCGGGCCGTGATCGGGCGGGTGGACGCACCGGCCGCGTCGGCCGCCACCACCGGTGGGCCAGGTGAGCAGGTACGGACCGTGGTCACGTGCGTGGCGTGGGATGTGGACGTCAACTCCGGACGTATCGCCGAGCACGGCGCGGACCAATTGAGCAACCGCGTCGGCCGCCACGCGCTCGGGGACAGTGACGCGTTGCGGAGGCAGTGCGCGGCTGCGAGCTTCGCCGGCTGACGACGACAGAACTCAGTCGCGTGTGAGCGGGGCGAGCGCGGCGGCAAGGCCTGCCACGGTCCAACGGTCGTCCTGCTCCACCTTGTCACCCATCGTCCAACTCTCCACCCGGGTGACGTTGCCGCCTTGAACGAAGAAGGTCTCCCCGGTGAACGCGCACTCAGCGGTCGCCAGGTAGGCCACAAGCGGGGAGACGTTGGCCGGGTCCCACATGTCGAACGCGCCTTCCTTCGGCGCCATGATGTCTTCCAGGCCAGGGGTCGCCAGCGTCAGGCGGGTGCGTGCTCCGGGCGCGATGCAGTTGCTCTTGACGCCGTAGCGGCTGAGCTCCTTGGCGCAGATCTGACTGAACGTTGCGATGCCGGACTTGGCCGCCCCGTAGTTCGCTTGTCCGGGGTTGCTGAACAGACCCGACGTGGACGAGGTGTGCACCACGTTGCGGGGCTTGTTGACGCCGGCCTTGGTCTGCTCACGCCAGTACGCAGCGGCCCAGCGGGTGGG
>JAYTSB010000333.1:0-2344 GCA_043745825.1 Actinomycetota bacterium
GTGCGGGGGGTTCACCGAGGGAGTGGGGCTCAGCCTGTCGTGGTGGGAGTGGTGTCGTCAGCCGGAGGAGCGGGCCTGACACCGTTGACCATGTCGGTCACCCGCTGGGTGATGCTCGCGGTCTGCTCGGCCACGATCGCGTCGATGACGGTTTGCACGTCGACGCCCTTCTCCGTGGCGACGTCGGAGATTGTCTTGCCGGCAACGAGTTCGGTCTTCAGCTCGTCGGTGGTGATGCCGAGCGCCGTTGCTGCGGCATCGATGCCGCCACCGCCGAAGCCGCGGCCACCGTGGCCCATGCCGGGCTTGCGGTCGCCCATGCCGCCCATCGGGCCGTGACCCATGCCGGGTCCGTGGTCGCCGTCACCGTCTCCCAGAGCAGGTCGGTTGGCCTCGATGCCGGCGATGATCGCATCCTCTTGGGCCTGGGTGATGGTGCCGGCCGAAACGAGCGCGTCCAGCTGCGTCTTCAGAAACTCGCCCGGGCCGGCGTGATCAGTTTCGGCATCTGCAGGAGCGCCATCGCTGGAGGCGCTCGTACCCGAGCCGGCGCTGGCTGCCGGGTCGGTGACCGGCGTGGCGATGGCCGCGCTGCTTGCGCCGGCGCTGGTCGGGAGGTTGAGCACCACGCCCGTCCCGGCCCCCATGAGCATGGCACCGGCAACCCCGGCAATGGCGAACTTCTTGTGTCGGTTCATGTGAACTCCTTGTGATCGGTCTCGTTGATTCGAGGTGGAATGTGACCCAGGATGTCCTGTCAACGTATGAGCAATCCCGCGCCGCGGTGAGAGTTCGGTAAGGGCTTCAGCCGGCGACGGGGATCACGAAGCCGACGATCGCACCACCGTCTGGGTGGTTGTCGGCGAAGGTCGTGCCGCCATGCCCTGCGACGACCTCGTTCACGATCGACAGCCCCAGACCCGAGCCGGGCTGCGACCGAGCGCCCACGGCGCGAAAGAACCGGTCGAAGACATGGCTGAGGTCGGCGGGGGCAATGCCGGGGCCGTGATCGCGCACGGCGATCCGACCTCGGTGCGCGGTGACCTCGATCGGCCTCTCGGAGAAGTCGAACTTCGCTGCGTTGTCGAGCAGGTTGGTGATGGCGCGCTCCAGCAGTGACCGCTGGGCCACCACGACGGCGTCATCAACATCGACGATGATCGTGCGCCCCGTGCGCCGGCTCACGCGCTCGGCCGCTGCCCGGACGGCATCCCCCATTCGCAGGCGCTGGGCCGGTTCGTCAGAGCTGCGACCGGAGCCGACGGCGACCACTTCTTCGACCAGCGATGACAGCTCGGACACTTCAGTGTCGAGGTCGTCGAGCACCTTGGCGCGCATGTCGCTGGGCAGGTCGGCGTGGCGACGCAGTACGTCGACGTTGGTGCGCAAACTCGTCAGCGGTGTGCGCAGCTCGTGGCCGGCGTCTTGCACCAGGCGCTGCTGCTCCTCTCGCGATCGGGAGAGCGCGCCGAGCATCGTTGCGAACGCCGCGCCCAGACGGCCCACTTCGTCGCGACCATTGGCCGACACGTCGATGTCCAGGCGGCCGGAGCTGGACACCTCGGCGGCAGCCTCGGTGAGTTTGCGCAACGACCTGGTGAGCCCACGGGCGAACAACCAACCAGCGATCGCGGCCAGCCCGACGGCGATGCCGCCCACGAGCAGGATGCGGGCGCGGAGGTCGTCGAGGACACGGCGCATCTCCGAAAGGTCGCGCCCGATCTGGAAGGTCACCCGGTCGTTGGCTCGGCTCAGCACCCGGTACCCGTGGCCGTCGGAGGCATGCACCGTGCGCAGAACCGAGCCAGCGCCGGCCGCGGCGATGGCGCGCTCACCGTCACCGATGGGCAACGTGATGCCCACCGTGCCGCGGACGCGGTCGCCGTTCCGATCCAGGATTTGCACGACGAACTGCTCGATCCCGAAGGGCCGGGGCGTGTCGCCGTCACCCCCCGGCCCGGGGGGATCCTGCCCAGCGACATCGCCGGGAATGCGGTCACCGCGGGCGCCGTTGGCCGATCGCAGCGTGCTGTCGACCTCGGACAGCATCCGCTCGCGCGTCGCGTCGTAGCTGAGCCAGCCGACGCTCATCGCTGCACAGGCGGCGAGCGAGGCCAACACCAGTGCAAGCTTGGCGCGCAGGCTCACTTCTGGCGCACCGTGTACCCCACACCGCGCACCGTGTGGATCAGCGGCTGGCGACCCTCGGTGTCGATCTTGCGGCGCAGGTAGCCGATGTACACGGCCAGGTTCTTGGAGTCCGGCCCGAAGTCATAGCCCCAGATCCGCTCGTAGATGGTGGCCTGATCGAGCACGATGCCGGCGTTGCGCACGAGCAGCTCGA
>JAYTSB010000334.1:0-4951 GCA_043745825.1 Actinomycetota bacterium
GGCACCGGGATCGACCTCGACGGCGACGACCGGCGGATGGACGCCTGCCTCAGCGCGCTCTACGACGCACCGCCGACGGGCGGCCAACGCGGCCGCAGCTCGCGCCGTGCCGGTGGCCTGGGCGCGTCGGCACCGAACATCGCCCGCTGGCTCGGCGACATCCGCCGATACTTCCCGACCGACGTGGTGCAGGTGATGCAGCGCGACGCGATCGAGCGGTTGGATCTGCAGCGGATGCTGCTCGAGCCGGAGATGCTCGCTGCCGTCGAGCCGGACATCCATCTCGTCACCACGTTGCTGGCGCTGCAGCACCTGCTTCCCGACACGACCCGGGCGACGGCCCGGGCGGTGGTTGCCACGGTGGTCGCGGGGCTGCAGGAGCGGCTGGCCGAGCCGACGGTGCAGGCCGTCCGAGGCGCGCTCGCGCGGGCCACCCGCACGCGCCGGCCGCGTCCGGCCGACATCGACTGGGACCGCACGGTGCGCGCCAACCTCAGCCACTACCAGCCCGATCTGCGCACGGTCGTGCCACATCGCCTGGTGGGCTACGCCCGCCGGGCCAGCGCCATGCGTCGCGAGATCATCATCGCCATCGACCAGAGCGCCTCGATGAGCGACAGTGTCGTGTACGCCAGCGTCTTCGGCGCAGCGCTCGCCTCGATGCGCTCGCTGCAGACCCACCTCGTGGCGTTCGACACCGCCGTGGCCGACCTCACCGACCAGATCGAGGACCCGGTGGACGTGCTCTTCGGCATCCAGCTCGGCGGCGGCACCGACATCAACCGGGCGATGGCCTATTGCCAGACGCTCGTCACCCAACCGGCCGACACGGTGCTGGTGCTGATCAGCGATCTGCACGAGGGCACGCCGGGCGGCGACTTCGTGGCCAGGCTCGCGGCGATGGCGCGCCGCGGCGTGACCTGCGTGGCGCTGCTGGCGTTGAGCGATGAGGGCGCGCCGGCCTTCGACCAGGCTGCGGCGAGTGCCCTCGCCGAGCTCGGCATTCCCACCTTTGCCTGCACGCCGGCCGTGTTCCCCGATCTGCTTGCGGCCGCCATCAACCGTCACGACCTGCGCGGCTGGGCCGGCGACCGCGGTCTGGTCACCCGGTGAATCTCACCCGGCGGGCAGCTGCACCCCGGGTCTGAAATCAGTCACGATCTGTGCGGGGGCGGCCACCGGGCGCAGCCCGGAATCCACCCTTGGCACCTGCGGGCCGCATGCCACCGGGCTTGAACCCGAACGACTTGCGCGCGCCCGCTGCGGCAGGCTTGCGGGCACCGGCACCGGCACCGGCGGCGGCGGGACGATCGCCGCTCGGACGGGCGTCACGGTTCTGCCATGGACGGTCGCCGGACGGCGCGCTCTCGCGCTTCTGCCACGGACGATCGCCACCCGCGGGTCCCCGGTTGAGACCACCGGCGGACGCAGGTCGGTCATCGCGGCCGAAGCGGCCACCGGAGGTACCCCGGTCGTCGTCGCGGCGCAGGCGCGGCGACCAGTCATTGCGATCACGGGGCGGACCATCGGCGCGCGGCGGGCGCGGCGTCCAGTTGTTGTGGCCGCGATCGTTGCTGTAACCGGGACGGTCCGGGCGCGATCCGCGATCACCGAATGCCGGGCGATCGCCGCGGGATGCGCGGTCGCCGGAGCTGGGGCGGTCGTTGTAGCTGGGGCGGTCGCCGCGAGGGGCGCGGTCGTTGTAGTTCGGGCGGTCGCCGCGAGGGGCGCGGTCGTTGTAGTTCGGGCGGTCGCCGTAGCTGGGGCGGTCGGTGCGGGGTGCTCGGTCGCCGGATGAGGGGCGGTCGGTGCGGGCGGCGGGTCGATCGCCATAGCGTGGGCGGTCGCCGGAGCTGGACCTGTCTGTCCGGGGTGTGCGGTCGCCGTAGCTGGGGCGGTCGTTGCGCGCTGCGGGTCGATCGCCGTAGCTGGGTCGATCGCCGTAGCTGGGGTGGTCGCCGTAGTTGGGGCGGTCGGTCCGGGGGGCGCGATCGCCGTTTGAAGGGCGGTCGTTGCGAGCTGCCGGGCGGTCGCCGTTCGAGGGGCGGTCGTTGTTCCCGCGGTACCCACCACGGTCGCCGTACGACGGCCGGTCGTTGTTGCCGCGGTAGCCGCCGCGGTCACCACGGTCGTTGCGTTCACGCTCACCACGGTCTCGGTTGCCGGTCTCCCGCTCGGCGGCGGGGACGCGCTCGACGGGCTTCTCGCCCTTCTCCCACGTGATGTTGGAGGTCACCGATTCGCTCATCCGCTCGGCCAGGCGCTGCCGGCTCGGCGGCACGAAGGCGATGACCAAGCCTGCATTGCCGGCGCGGCCGGTGCGGCCGGAGCGGTGGGTGTAGTCCTTGTCGTTGTCCGGCATGTCGTAGTGCAGGACGAGGCTGACGTTGTCCACGTGGATGCCGCGCGCGGCGACATCGGTGGCCACGAGGGCCTGCAACTTGCCCCGCTTGAAGTCTTCCAGCACGCGTTGGCGCACGGCCTGGCTGCGGGCGCCGTGGAGCGCACCAGCCTTGACGCCGGCGCGATTGAGGTCTTCGCTGACATCGTCGACACCGAAGCGAGTCTTGACGAACACGATGGTTGGGCCGTGCTCTTCGATCAGCGCCACCGCGGCGTCGAGCCGGTCGGTGGGTCGGGTTACCACGAACTTGTGATCGACCGGGGCGTCCTCGACGTCCTCCATCAGGTCGTGGCGCACGGGATCCTTCATGTAATCGCGGATGATCTCGTTTACGTCGCCGTCGAGGGTTGCCGACCACAGCATGGTTTGGCGGGTCGACGGCGTCATGTCGAGGATCTTGCGAACATCGGGCATGAAGCCCAGGTCGGCCATCCGGTCGGCCTCGTCGATTACACAGACCTCGACGGCACTGAGGTCGCAGTAGCCCTTCTCGATGATGTCGAGCAGACGGCCCGGCGTCGCGACGACGACGGACGCGCCCTTGCGGAGCGAGTGGATCTGGGGGCCGAACGACGCACCCCCGTAGATCGCTTGGATGAAGCGCCACTGGGCACGGCCCAGTGGCACGAAGGCACGCTGTACCTGCTCGGCCAGCTCGCGGGTTGGTACCAGCACGAGTCCGGTCGGCTTGGTGGGCTCAGCTTGGCTGATCCGAACCATCATCGGAATCCCGAATCCCAGCGTCTTGCCGGAGCCGGTGGGGGCACGCCCGCAGAGGTCCTTGCCGGCGAGGGCATCGGGGAGGGTGATGGCCTGGACCGGGAAGGCCTCGGTCATTCCATCGGCCGCCAGGGCCTCGACGAGGCGCGCGGGCAGTCCGAGATCGGCGAACAGTGTGGTCATGTTGTACTCCTTGTTGTGGTCCCTTAAGGGAGGCACACGCAAGGAGCTCATGACTTCAGCCCCAATTTTGGGATGCCGAGCCACTCACGTGTGATCTGTTCCGATGAACAGCGGGTCGAACGTATCAGGGAAAGATCACAAACGCACCTGCTGAAACTCCGGCCGGTCCACGTACTACAACCATTCCCGGGACCGGAACATCCGGTAGAGCCCGTAGCTCAGAACGGCCATCGCCCCGAGGGCGAACGGGTAGCCGTAACGCCAGTGCAGTTCGGGCATGTGCTCGAAGTTCATCCCGTAGATGCCCGCTATCAGCGTGGCGCCGAAGACGATCGAGCCGCCGGCCGTCAGCTTCTTCATCACCAGGTTCATCTGGTTCGACATCACGGCAAGGTGGGCGTCGACAGCATTGCCGATCAGCTCACGCTGATCATCCACCACGTCCACGGCACGCAGCAGCTTGTCGTAGGTGTCGCGACACTGCACCAGGGCCTCGCCCTCGATCCACGGGACTTCCTGCCGGGCGAGGGCGCCGAGCACCTCCCGCAGGGGCATCACCGCCCGCCGGAAGTCGATGAGGTCGCTGCGAATGGAGAAGAGGTCGCGTTGGATCTCCTTCTCGGTGTGCAGATTCTCGCCGAAGATGCGGTCCTCCAGCGCCTCGATCCTGTCTTCGGTTGCGTCCGTGGTGTCGAAGTAGCCATCGACCAATTCGTCGAGGACCGTCATCAGCAGACGGCCGGAATCCGGGGCATCACCGCAGCGACGCACGAAGCGCTGCATCGCCATACTCGGGTCCCATTCGGCGCCCGCCGGGTCGTGGCGGCGCACGGAGATGAACCACGTCGGCCCGAGATACATGTCGATCTCGGCGAGCGAACCCGAGAAGGCGACGATGTAGGCGTGGTCGGTGTAGCGCTGCAGTGTGGGCCGCTGCGCGCGGCGGTTGGCCTCGTCGAAGGTGTTCTCGCGCAGACCGTAGGTGGCAGCGACGGTGAGGAGGTCGTCGTCGGTGGCGTCGACGACGTCGACCCATTGGACATCGCCGTATCGATGCGTGGTCAACATGTCTGCTGACCCTACGCCAGATGGTGGTGCGGGCAGTGTGGGTTCGAACGAGCACCGCCAACTATGGTGAGCCGCATGGGTCAGTTGGTCGGCGTCGTCGAGAAGAGCAGCAGCATCCGCGGCATCGTCCGCTTCGAACTGAACCGCAACCTCACCGGTTCGGGCCATGAGCGCTACGCGACGGCGTCCGAAGCAGTGGGCTCACGTCCGGCGGCCGAGCTCGCTCGGCGTCTGTTCGAGACGGGCCATGTGGCAGGTGTGCACGTGTACATGAACCAGGTGACGGTGGATCTCCAGAAGGGGTACAGCGCCGATGGTCTGATCGACATCGTGCGCGACCTGTACCAATACTGGAAGCCCGGGATGGCGCCGCCCGCGTTCGAGGACCTCGCGCCCGCCGAGGAGTCTGCACCAGCGGCCGGCGCTGCAGCGCCGCCCGCGGGAGCTCCAGCGCTGAGCGCCGCCGCGTCGAAGATCCCTCCAGCGTTGCTCGAGCGCAGCCGCGCCGCACTGGCCAAGTGGAAAGCGACACACAGCTGATCAAACCCCAAGCACGTTGGGGCCTTGCTCGGCGTG
>JAYTSB010000335.1:0-1712 GCA_043745825.1 Actinomycetota bacterium
GTGTCGATGCCGGCCCGGGCTGCGGCGAGGGTCTCGTGATCGATGAGGTGTGTGCCGGCACCGGTGGAGGTGAGCAGCACGTCCGCATCGCCGAGCGCGGACGGCATCCGCTCGAACGGGACCACCCGGCCGCCGACGCGCTCGGCCAGTTGTGCGGCACGCGATTCGGTGCGGTTGGTGACCGTGATGTCCTTTGCCCCGGCTGCGGCGAGCGCAATGGCCACGCCCTCGCCCATCTCCCCGGCGCCAACCACCAGCACGCGCCGGCCGTCGAGGGTACCCAAGTGCTCCTCGGCCATCTCAACCGCGGCGTGGCTGACGCTGGCGGTGCCCCGGCCGATGGCGGTGTCCGTGCGAGCCCGCTTACCGGTCTCGATGGCGTGGCGGAACAGCAGGTTGAGCGTGCTCTTCGCACCGCCCTCGGACTGGGCCAGCTCCCACGCGCCACGAACCTGGCCGAGGATCTCGCTCTCGCCCAGCACTGCCGAATCGAGCCCTGCAGCAACCTCGAAGAGGTGCTCGACTGCAGCTTCGTCATGCTGGCTGTAGAGATGCGGATGCAACTCGTCGGGCGAGAGACCGCCGAGCTCGCAGAAGAAGTCGCGAATGTCGGCGTAGGCGCCGTGGAAGCGCTCCGCAACGGCGTACACCTCGGTGCGGTTGCAGGTGCTGAGTACCACCACCTCACGGATGTTGACCCGGCTGGTGAGGCTGGAGATCGACTTCGGCAGCGACTCAACCGACACGGCCACGCGCTCGAGCAGAGACAACGGCCCCGTCCGATGATTCACGCCAATGACCACGATCGACACGCGCGACGCCCTTTCGTCCTGCCCGAAACCCTACGCGCTCGCCCCGCGAGTGGCGTCATTCGACCCCACCGCTTGGAGACCGACGCCGGTTCGCCGCTGTTCGTAGTAACTGAGAATCTGCAGCTCGACCGCAAGGTCCACCTTGCGGACGCTGATGCCCCGGGGAACTGCCAGCACCACAGGAGCGAAGTTGAGGATGCTGGTCACGCCGGCGCGCACGAGGCGGTCCGCAGCGTCCTGCGCGGCGGCAGGTGGCGTGGCCACGACGCCGATGCTGACCCGGCGCGACTGCACGATCTGCTGCAGGTCGTCGATGTGGCGGACGCGCACGCCGCCGATCACGCTGCCCACCTTGCCCGGCTCGATGTCGACCACACCTGCCACCGGGAAACCACGCTCGCCAAACCCGTTGTAGCCGGCGAGTGCCTGACCGAGGTTGCCGGCACCGACGATGACCACGGGCCAATCGTGGGTGAGGCCGAGCTCGCGACGGATCTGGTATACGAGGAAGGCGACTTCGTAGCCGACACCGCGGGTGCCGTAGCTGCCGAGGTAGGACAGGTCCTTGCGAACCTTTGCGGCGTTGACGCCGGCCAGCTCTGCCAAACCTTCGCTGCTGATGCACTCCACCTCGTCGTTGGCCTGCTCGACCAGGATGCGGAGATAGATCGGCAGGCGGGCGACGGTGGCCTCTGGGATTCTGCGTCGAACTCGTTCAACCGGCATGCACCTCCCACGCTATGCAGTTGTGCACACATTCACAAAGCCGGTCGGGCACGGGCGGGACACAACGAACGTGCAATCCGTCACCGTGTCTCGTCGGGACCTGCCGCCGTGTCTCGTCTCCTCCCGACGGCGCGACAGCACGGTTCGGCTCACAGCGGTCGATCCGTGCTGTCG
>JAYTSB010000336.1:0-4275 GCA_043745825.1 Actinomycetota bacterium
CAGGCCGGTGAGGCCGGACGCGCAGAGCTGGTGCACCACTTCCAGCAGCAGATCGACGTGTTGCGCAGCGAGCTCGAGAGCTCACGCGAAGCCAACGACAACTACGAGCGCGCCCTCCAGGCCGCTATCGAGGACCGCCTCACCGAGTTCGCTTCCGGGCAGCACTGGCGCTTCGGAGAGATCGAGGGCCGCCTGGAGCGGGTCAGCCAGGAGATCACGGTCGGTCTGCCCAGTCAGGTCGAGGCCGCCACCACACCGTTGCAACACCGCTTCGACCGGACCACCGAAATGCTGGCCAGCAGGATCGAGGAGCTGCAGAAGGCGGCGCGCCGCTTCGACGAGCAGTCCTCCGCGCTGGTGCACCACGTCAACAACACCACCACCACGCTCAGCCAGCAGCTCGAAGACGCTGCCCTCTCCTTCTCCGACCGACTCGACGAGCGCTCCTCAGCGCTCGGTCAGCGCGTCGACGAGGCCCTCAATGTGATGCGCGCCCAAGTGGCCGATCAGGTCACCGGTTTCACCCGCAAGCTCGATGAAAGCGACAGCCGTGTCGTGGACCGCATGCTTTCCATGGAAGAGCGAATCAACGAGCAGACCGGCAGCCGCATGGCAGCGGTCGAGGCGACCATCGGCCGGATCAGCAACGGCATCGACGAGGCCATCGTGGCACTGTCGCACCGGGTGATCGAGCTGGAGAACAACAACCTCGGTCTGCTTCACCGCCTCGACGAGCTCGCCGCAGAGGTCAGCAGCGTCGATGAGGAAGCGATCAACCAGCTGCGCGAGGAGATGTCCAGCGCCGTCGGCGAATCGATGCTGGTCCGCATCGAACTCGAACGCGTTGCGTCCAGCACCGGTGAGCAGTTCGACAAGATCAACGTGCGCGTCGGCGAGTTGGCCGCTCAGATCGCCGACACCGATCTCGACGTGACCACCGCGATCCAGCTTGAGCGGCTCGAAGAGATCGAGCGCGCACTCACCGAGCTGGATCCGGAGCAGTTCGTTCGCAAGAGCGAGCTGAACGGTCACTCGGCAACATCGACACCGTCAGCGGCATCAGGATCAGCCCCGGCGGCCGACACCACCACATCGGAGTCGAACTTGTCGTCGTGGTGACAACTCACCCGCTGACAACTCGATGATCACCATCTCTCGGAGACCGACTCATGGCACTGTTCACCAAAACCAAAGAGGCCCCGGCCGCCGCTGCAACGGATGGCGCCTCGGCCGCACCGGAGGCAACTGGCACGACGGGCGGGCAAAACGCGGCCGAATGCATGCAGATCGGCCAGCTGCTGGTGGAGAGCGGTCAGCTGACCCCAGAGGCGTTGGCGACCACGCTTCAGCTCGCCAATGGCGACGTCCTCCAGTTCGGTGAGACTGCGCTGGCGCGCTTCGGCGCCGGCCGCCAGGAAGTGGCCCTCGCCGTCTCCCAGGTCTACGGCCTGCCCGCGGCAGATACCAAAGGCATCGAACTCAATGCCGAGGTCGTCGCGCTGTTCGACGAGAAGCTGATCCGTGAGCACCAGGTCATCCCGGTAGCGCTCGAGGGTGACACGCTCGTGGTGCTCACCGCAGACCCGTCCCCGCACCGCCGCGCAGCCGTGGAGGCCGCAGCCAAGCGGCCGCTGCGCTGGTTCGTGGGCGACTTCGCCACCGTGCGTACGTTCATCGACAAGATGCATCGCGCCAACGCCGACGTCGATCGCCTGGTCAAGTCGTTCGAGGTCACCGACGATCAGCGCCAGGGCTTCGCTGCGGCCAACGACGTCAACGTCGAGGACCAAGCGCCGGTGGTGCAGCTGGTGAACCGCATCGTCGGCCAGGCTATGCGCGATCGTGCGTCGGACATCCACGTGGAGCCGCTGGACGAGTCGCTGCGCATCCGGTTCCGCATCGACGGCAACCTGGTCGAGGCGTTCAACCTGCCGGTCGGCGTGCACGCCGCGCTCACCAGCCGCCTGAAGATCATGAGCGGCATGAACATCGTCGAGCGCCGTCGTCCCCAGGACGGCCAGTTCTCCACGGTGATCGACGGCAAAGAGGTCGACGTCCGCGTCGCCAGCGTCGCCACGGTGTGGGGCGAGAAGATCGTCATGCGAATCCTCGACAAGGGCCGCTCGATGATCGGCTTGTCCGAGCTCGGCTTCCCCCGCGACACCTACATCCAGTACTCGAAGATGGTCCACTCACCGTTCGGCATGGTGATCTGTGCAGGCCCCACCGGCGCCGGCAAGACCACGACCCTGTACGCCACGCTGCAGGAGATCAACTCCAACGGCAAGAACGTGACCACGGTGGAGGACCCGGTTGAGTACGTCTTCCCGGGCATCAACCAGATCCAGACCAACGAGCAGGCCGGCCTCACGTTTGCCACCGGCTTGAAGGCCATCCTCCGTCAGGACCCCGACGTCATCCTCGTCGGTGAGATCCGAGACGCCGACACTGCACGCATCGCGATCCAGAGCGCGCTCACCGGTCACTTCGTGCTCAGCTCGCTACACGGCACCGACAGCGTGGCCGCCCTGCACCGCTTCTTGGACATGGGCATCGAGGCCTTCCTGATCGCGTCCTCCGTCGTGGGCGTCATCGGCCAGCGGCTGCTGCGTCGTATCTGCGATTCGTGCAAGGAGCCCTACACCCCGGGCGCCGACGAGATCGCCGTGTTCCGCCAGCACAGCGGCGGCAGCGACAAGACCCAGTTCTTCCACGGCGCGGGCTGCAACTACTGCGCCGGCACTGGCTACCGGGACCGCATCGGCGTCTACGAGCTGTTGCGCATCACGCCCGAGCTCCGCCGCCTCATCGTCGGTTGGGCAACCACCGAGGAACTGCGCCGCCTGGCCGTCGCCCAGGGCATGCGCACCATGCTCCGCGAGGCCATGGCCCTCGTCGAGAACGACGTGACCACCGTGCCCGAAGTCGTCCGCACCCTTTTCGCCCACTAGAGCCCCGCACTTCAGCAAGGAACCTGCCATGCCCAAGTTCGCATACGCCGCCATCGACTCAAACGGTGGTGCCGTCGAGGGAATCACCAAAGCCGACACGATCGGTGACGCTCGCGCGACCCTGATGGGTCAGAACCTGTTCCCCACCAAGCTCACCGAGCACAAGGGCGCACTGCAGTTCGAGCTCACCAAGGAAAAGGTCAAGAAGAAGGAGCTGATGCACTTCACGCGTCAGCTCGCCGTGTTCGTCAAGGCCGGCATCCCGATCACCGAGGCGTTGGAGACCATCGGCGACGAAACCGAGGACCTCGCCCTGCGCCGCACGCTCAGCTCGATGGTCGAGGACCTCCGCAACGGTGGTCGGCTCTCCGCCGCGGCCCGCAAGCACCCGGAGGCGTTCCCGATCTACTACATGGGCATCTTGGAGTCCGCCGAGCTGACCGGTCGTCTGGACAGCACCCTGGAGAGCTTGGCTGGCTACCTGGAGCGCGAGGTCGAGACCCGCGCCAAGGTCGTCTCGGCGCTGTCCTACCCGGGCGTCGTCATGGTCATGGCGTTCTTCACCGTGTGCGTGCTGGCGGGATATGTGCTCCCGCAGTTCAAGCCGCTGTTCGAAGAACTCCACGCCGATCTGCCGCTGCCCACCCGCATGCTGCTCTTCGTCGCCGACCTGTTCACGGTGCTCTGGTACATCCCCACATCAGCGTTCCTCGCCTTGATCGCCGGTGTGCTCTGGTTGACGAAGACCGAGAAGGGCAAGATCGCCAAGGACAAGCTCGTCTTGAAGATCCCGGTGATCAGTGGGATCGTCGAGTATTCCATCCTGGAGCGCTTCTGCCGCATCCTCGGGGCGATGATCGGGGCCGGCGTGCCGTTGCCCGAGGGTCTGCGCACCACCACCGAGTCCACCAGCAACACCGTGTATCGCGAGCGTCTGGAAGAGGCCCAAGCCGTGATGCTCGAGGGCGGCGGCTTCTACCGTCCCCTCGCGGACACCGGCCTGTTCCCCGGCGCGGCCAAGCAGATGTTCAAGGTCGGCGAGGAGACGGGAACGCTCGACGAGCAGCTCGGCGTCGCAAGTCTCTACTTCGATCGCGAGCTGGAGAGCAGGATCAAGAAGTTCACCACCATGTTCGAGCCGATCATGATCGTGTTCGTCGGCCTCATCGTCGGCTTCGTCGCCGTCGCTCTCGTCTCGGCGATGTACGGCGTGCTCGACAACATGAAGGACCAGGCCTGAGCGATCAGGAATCAGCGATGGAGCATGACGTCGATCATCGGTTGCGCTGCCCAGACGGCAAGCACGGTCCCCAGCGCCAGGAAC
>JAYTSB010000337.1:0-6149 GCA_043745825.1 Actinomycetota bacterium
GCATCGACACGGCGGGACAGGCCCATGCCGTCGAGGGCCGAGATCGCCGCGTCAACGAACGCGACGCCGGCGGCAGCGTCGCCGCCCTGGCAACGCTCGACAAGCGCGCAGCCGAGCTCGCCCGTCGCGATCGCGGCCAGCGCATGGTTGCCGAGCATCGCATTCGCCTCCACCGCCCGGCGGAGATGATCGACCGCCAGGTCAAAATCGCCGAAGGTCTGCGCCGCGATGCCGAGCGTGCGTTCCGCCGAACCGAGACAGACCACGCCGAGCGAGCCGACGATTGGCTGATCGCGGTACGGCAGGAGCAGCGCGTGAACCCGACGGGCGACATCGGCATCGCCGAGGCGCCACGCCGTTTCCGCGGCGCAGAACATCCAGACCATCCAGTTGCTGGACGTCTCCACGGCTCCGAGCGCGCCATCGGCCATGACCCGGTGCAGTGCCCGGCGGGCCTCGTCGGCGTCGCCGTTCATCGCCGCCAGGGTCGACAACGCGAACGCATAGGTCACGTCACCGGCCACCAGAGTGGACGAATGCGACACCTCCCGAGCGAGCGGTAGCACGTCCTCGGGCTGCAGTTGCAGCCAGCGGATCACCATCAGATGAGCGCCGTGGTAGCCCACCGCGTCGGCATCGCCAATGGTGAGGCCGAGCTGGAAGCACTCCTGCACCGCCAGCTCGGCCTCCATCAGCAGGCCCCGCCGCAGCAACCGCATGACGTCGATCGCAGCGATGACGAAGAGCACCGCCTGGATCTGCAGGGCATCGGCGCGTTCGCGGAGCGCCATGAGGGAACGCTCCGCGTCCGGATGACCGGCCAGGGTCAGGTCGACGGTTCGCCACAGCGCTCCCATCACGGCCAGTACAGGATCACCCGCTGCGCTCGCCAGGCCGACGAGCTCGTCGGCCACGGCCCAGCGGTCGGTCGCTGACGCCGGTCCGAGCATGGTGTGGTGCAGCAGGGAGAGCGCCTCGGCCGTCACCGTCGGGTCACCGAGACCGCGCGCCTCCGCCACCGCGTCGCGCACACGGGCCACCGGGAGCCGGCCGAGGTAGGCGCGTTCGGCGTTCTGGCGCACGCTCAGGCGGGCGCGCAGATCTGGTCGGTCACTGCCCAGCTCGTGCAGCGCTCGGTCGATCAACGCCATGTACGACGCGTGGTCGATGGCGCTGCGATGCTCGTCGACCCATATCCCGCCCAGGCCGACCGCCGCCTCGGCCAGCTGCGCCGGCGATTCGGCTGCGCCGGCGAGCCGCCAGAACCACGGCCGGGCGGCACGGAGGTTGCCGGCCGCGAGCTCCGCACGGGCCACACCGGACACGAGGTCAGGGTGAACCGGTGCACCGGTCTGGTCGTGCAGCTCGATGACCTCGGCGAGCAGACGCGCGGCGGCCTCGTAAGCGAGCCGGTCCACCAGCATCGTCGCGGCGCGCAAGCAGCTGCGCGTTGCGCCGTCCAGCATGGCGGGCACGCGTCGGAGTCGAGCAGCGGCCAGGTGGTGGTGGGCCGCGGCGACAGCCCTGTCGGCTCCGCTCACGCGCTCGTCCTGAAGCGCAGCGGCCGCACGGGTGTGCAACTGGGCGCGTTCGCTCGGTGAGCACGCTGCAAGCGCGACCTCTGCCATCAGATCGTGGGCGAAGCGGAACGCGCCGGTGTCAGTGCGCAGGATCACCCCGGTCACCTCGGCAGCATCGAGACCCGCCTCAGCGACCTCGAGACGGAGGCCGGTGACCTCGGCAACCAGCCCCGGGTGGGCCAGCGGCCCGAGCAGGGCCACGACGCGCAGAACGTTTCGGGCAGAGGAGTCCAGCGGCTGAGTGCGCAGCTCCATGATCGCCCGCACGGAGTCGACGCCGGCCGGTTGCCCGGTCCCGGCGCAGACGACGAGTTCGTTGAGCAGCAGCGGGTTGCCGCCGGTGAGACGATGGATCTCCTCCACCCGCTGCGGGCCCATCGACCAACCCATCTCGCCGATCACCCCACCGAGCATCTCGAGGGTGAGGGGCTCGGGACGCAGCACCCGCCCGTCACGGCTGATCTCGCCCGGATCACGAGTGGTGACCACGAAGAGCACGCGCGCCGTCGGCAACGACCGCACCGCGAAGCGGGCGAGCAGCAGTGCACCGGCGTCGGCGGCCTGGGCGTTGTCGATGACGATCAGCAGCGGATTGTGGCGCGCTGCCCGTTCGATCGCCCGGGTCACCGACCGGAACCGGGCGAAGCGCTCGGCGTCAGTCTGGCACGGCACCGGCTCCAGACCCCCCTCGTCCAACACGTTGGCGTGGTCCTCGAGCTGCTCGACAATGGACGGCCACGGCCACAGCGGTGGCGAGCCGCCATCGTTCCAGCCGGACCCCCACGCGCAGGTGAAGCCCGCCGAGCGAGCCAGGCGCACAGCTTCGTGGGCCAAGCGCGTCTTGCCGATGCCGGGTTCGCCGACGATGCACACCAGGCCGCCGTTGCCGCCACGGGCTTCGTCGAGGGCTGCATCCAGCACGGTGAGCTCGCGAGCACGACCCACCAAGGGAAGCCCAGGACGATCCAGCTCAACTCGCATCACCCCGACCTCCTCGTGCAGCAGGGCCCCGGACGATGACCGACGATGCGTCTCCATGCTCCCACAGTGCTCTCGACCCGTGCAGACGTTGCACGCCCGACGGGGGCCCGCTTGCAGGCTCGAACCCGGCGCCGGGCAACATGGCCACAGCGCATCCGGGCGCGGGGCCTCCTGAGGGGAACACACATGGGCAGCAACCAGCGGTCGCAGATCACGATGAGCGACGGCGAGATCGCCACGTTCATCGAGCAGAGCCGGATCGCAACGATGGGCACCATCGGACCCGATGGCAGGCCCCACCTGGTGGCGATGTGGTACGCGGTGATCGACGGGCAGATCTGGTTCGAGACCAAAGGGCGCGCCCAGAAGGTGAAGAACCTGCAGCGCGACGGACGCATCACGTGCATGATCGAAGACGGCAACACCTACGACTCGTTGCGCGGTGTGTCACTCGAAGGGCGCGGCGTAATCGTGGACGATCCGGACATGCTCTGGAGCGTGGGCGTCAGCGTGTGGGAGCGCTACACCGGCCCGTACACCGAGGACGCCCGCCCCTTCGTCGCGATCATGCTCAACAAACGTGTCGCGGTTCGCGTCGATGTGGAGCGGGTCCGCTCGTGGGACCACACGAAGCTGGGCATGCCGGCGATGCCGGTGGGCGGCACGACCGCCCTGTTCTTGCACCAAACCCGCTGACCAGACCCGCTGTCGGATGCAGCTGATCAGTCGGCGCGCTCGACGCGGATGTTGCCGGACACGGACTTCAGGCGCAGTCGCACGGTGCGTCGATCGCCCACTGCCGACGTGGCTTCTGAATCAGCCGCCGGCGCAGGCAGCACCACGCGCCCGCTGAGGGTGGAGATCTCCGGCTCGACGCGGATACCGCTGGGCAGCCCGATGCGCAGGTCGCCGGACAGCGAGCGGATCGCCAACGATGAACCGTCACAGCGACCGATGCTGACGTCGCCCGAGGCAGTGCCGAGCTCGATGTCTCCGCCCACGCGTTGGATGCGCACGTCCCCGGAGGCCACGGTGCCGGACACGTTCGTACGGACCAGGCCGATGCGTGCGTCACCGGAAGCGGTGGAGAGCTCCAGGCGCACGACGTCCTCGACCTCGACGTCGCCCGAGGCGGTGTGTGTGCGCATGGAACCGAGCGGACCCTGTACCGCGACATCGACCGACGCGCCGCGGACGGAAACGTCGGTGCCCGCGGGGCATTCGACGACCACCCGGGCGCTGCGGCTGCGCCGGCCGGCGCGCACCATCACGGTGTCGCCCATCGACGCGATCGCGAAGTCATCAGCGTTCGCGGTGTCGACGGACACCGCCACGGTGCCCGACGCCGCCGTGCGCACCAGCACCGAGCCGGCCGTGACCTCGACCTCGACGCGAACGTGACCGGCGACGGCGAACGACTCGTCTCGTCTCACAGATCGAAGCTTTCGGTGTATCGCTTGTCGCCGACGCGGCGGGAGCGGGCGCGCTTTCCCAGCGCCTCGACCACCCAGGCGTTGACGGAGTCACCAGCGTTCTGGGCGGAGTCCTCGATGAGCTGCTTCAACGACGGTGTCAACCGCAAGGTGATGCGTGCGTCGAGGTCTTCCGCGCTCGGGCGCGCGCTGCCGGAAGCGGGCGCCTCGGTGATGCGCACGGTCGGGTCGCCGTCGGTGAGCACGATGTCGACCGTGTGCTCGGGCAGCTGTGCTCGGACCTCGCCCGCCGCCTGTTCGGCGATGTCCAGCGCGGCGACGCGCAGCGCCGGGCCGAGCGCGGCCACGAGCAGGGCGACTGCGGCCTCCACCGCAGGATCAGATGCGGTGAGGCTGCCCTGGTCGGTGAGTGCCGTCTGCAGCGACGTGATGATCGGCTGGATGAGCACGAGTCAGTCCTGCCAGGTGCGCCGACGGGGACGGCTGAAACGTTCGTCGGTGGAGCGGCCCCGGGTCAGTCGGCGGGTGCGGTCGTTGTGGAGGGTGTGGATGGATGCGGGATCCGGCGACACGTTCATGAGAGCAAACCTCGTTCTGCGAGATGGTGTGTGACATCGTAGTGATGTCTTCGTGATGTCTTCCTGATGTCATCACGCTGTCACTCTGTCAACCCGTCGTGAGCCGGCCGGTTGCCGTCAACCGAGGGACAATCCGCAGAAGGCGCCGACGTGGGCAGCCGCATCGGGCAGCGGTTCGGTGGTCTGGATCAGCACCCGGACATCTGCCGAGGCTGCAACGGCGCTGTAGACCCGAAGGAAGACGTCGACGTCGCCGAGCACCTCAGCCGGCGCAATCGGCCGCATCGTGTTCAACCGGTTCACAATCTCCGTCGCCCACGCCACGACGTCGCCGGGTGGGTTGTCACGGACGAACACCACCAGGGCCTCGAACTGCGTGCAGAAGTCGTCCCCTTCTGCGGTGTCCGGCGGCACGGTGTCGGGGATCGAGCTGCTGGAGGTGGTGGTTTCCGGCGTGCCGTGATGAAGGACGAAGACGGTGGCCTTGCCCGTGAGCGAGAACACGCCGCCGGCGGCCTGGGAGACCTCACCCTGCAGCTGGTCCAGCGTGGGGTTGACGATGTTGTTGAGCGCCGTCATCGCCGCCCCGCGCACGGCGACGGGCACTTTGTTGAGGATCGATGCCTGGGCATCGGACACCTTCGAGCGGGCGAAGTCGAGAATCGCGTCGACCTCCTTGCGGGGGATGCGCACCATGGCGAACGCCCCGTCCGTGGACGCGGCACCCTTTTCGGCGGCCTCCTTGGTCTCGCGACCGGTGACGAAGGTGAGGTGGGCCGAACGATCGGCATCCACGACCCCCGCACGGGACCCGGGCACGATCAAGCCCCGATCCTCCACCACCCACTGGGCAGCGATGCCGGCCGGCAACAGCTCGGGAAGCGACGCACCCGCCGCCTTGGCGCAGTCCTTCAGCACCGGCGGCCAATCGCCCGTCAGATCTTTGGCGGTGGCGATGAACTCACCCTTGATGTCATTCTCCTGGCCAACGGAGAAGCGAGTGCCGCTGCTGGGTGTGACGCGCACGGAAAGCGTGGTGTCCTTGAAGAACGAGGCGACCACCGTCACCACTCCGAGCGCACCGACGGCGATGGCGATGAGGTTCAGCACCGGCGCGGTGATCGCGCTGACCAACCCCTCCACGACTGACTGAGCCAGGCTGAGCCCGAAGTTGACCACCCCGGCCAAGACCTGCCCGATGGAGGCGAACACGCCATCGCCCGCCGGCGCCGTAATGCGCAGCGCGTTGAAGATGCCGGTGATGGACTGGCTGATGAACTGGGTCACCGCAGTGCACGGTCCGTCGGCCAGACGGGGTACCGCGAGCGTGGCCGCGCTGCCGAAGCCGCCGGAGCGGAACGCTGTCGATTGCACCTCGTCGATGCTGGGCGTTTGCAGCGGATCCTTCAGCATGGGCATCTCCCCCGACGTGCCGACGGAGAGCTCGGTCACGAACATCGCCAGCACTGCGAGCGGGAAGTGCACGGTGGGAGCGTGAGTCCAGTCCTGGTCCCCCATCCACCCGTGCGCGGTGGTGGCCGACGCCGAGTTCCCGGAGGTGACCCACCCGGCAACGA
>JAYTSB010000338.1:0-2153 GCA_043745825.1 Actinomycetota bacterium
GCTGCCGCAGCGAGGAACACCTCGGGTGACGATGAGTGCGAGTACTCATCGAGGAAGTGGTGCTCGACCTCCCATGCGTAGTCGAATCCGAGCCGGTCAGCTAGCTCCACCTGGGCGAGTGCATCCTGGAGCAAGCGATACTCGTCGTCGTCGGACCAGGGCTTTGGTAGTTGATGCTCGTAGAAGATTCCGAATCTCATGTGCACAGCACAGCACAGCGCCCCCGTCTCGGTCTCACCCGCCGCCAGTCCACCTCGGCACCCTGCTCACCGTTCAGCCCACAGGGGTTCCGCCGTCTTGGCTGAACGACACGTCCGAGTCGGGTGATCGGGCGGTTCCCAACTCACTCGTCTGGGTTCAGCGACGAACGGAAGGCGGCCAATTCGTCGGGAGCGATGCGGCTGAATTCGGTGTCGTTGGGAAAGCTGCCGCTGAGCACGTCGGCTCGAAACGCCGTCAGCGCACGTACTCGCTCCTCTGCGATCTGGCGTTGCAGCGCGGCAATGTTGCCGTACGCGCGCGCGTGACGCGGGATACGGGCGCTCTCGCCGCAGACGTCGTTGCTGAACAGGAACATCACGTCGGCGTCCGGCCCGGAGCCGAGCGAGATGGTGGCCATGCTGGTGCGGCGGTGGATCTCGGCCATCACGGCAGCGGGAATCAGCTCGCACTCCACGGCGAACGCGCCGCCGGCCTCGAGTGCCTGGAACTGGCGCCACAGATCACTCGCTTCGGCAGCGGTGTTGCCGACAGCCCGCACGCCGCCGTACTGCGACGATCGTTTGGGCACGAACCCGAGATGGCCCATCACCGGCACGCCCTCGCAGGCGAGCAGGCGGACGGCATCGAGGCGGCGGGCGGTGATGACGGCGTCGGCACCTTCGTGCAGCGCGCGGAACGCTGTGGCCAGGAGATCATCGATCGTGACGGCACCCCCGAAATCGATGGCGGCGGTGACGAACAGCCGCGCCGAACCTCGACGCACATCAGCGACGGCGCTGGCCAGGCAGACGGCCATCTCGATGCCTGCAGCCTCGGCAGCGACGGCCTCCTCTGCCGAGCCAGCGGTGACCTGGGTGAACCGGCGGTCGGAACCCTTCAGCCCTGCGATTGCGGCGACGGTCACTGTGCGATCGGCGTCTTGCCCGTTGAAGTCAAGGATCCGTGTCATGGCCAGCGACGATACTTCCTGTTGAACTGACACTCACTCTGACACCAGTTTGTGCCGGATACCCCGCCGGCATCGACCCGACACTCACCGCGGAGGACCTGCCTGCATTGGGTGAGATGAGACACTTTTGCGATAAGTGTCTCGCGGGAAGGTTCTGACAGAATCAGCCGACGACTTCCAACGAGGGGCATCGTCAATGAGCAACGGCACGACAACGGGTGCGCCGGTCACGGCGTCGGTGCTTGATTGGGCGACGGACTACGACATTTTTGACGCCGGCGAGCGCGTGCTGATGAACTTTCCCGCGGCCAACCGCGACCCGGAAGTGTTCCCCGACGCCGACAAAATGATCCTTGACCGCCAACAAAACCGCCATCTTGCGTTCGGCGCGGGTATTCATCGCTGTGCAGGCTCGAACCTGGCCCGCACAGAACTGCGCGTTGCGATTGAGGAGTGGCTGGCCCGCATCCCCGAGTTCGCGGTGGTCGACGAGAGCAAAGTGACGTGGGCAGGGGGCCAGGTGCGCGGCCCGCGCTCAATACCCGTCAGCGTCGGCTGACGTCGACGCCGCGGGTGGGCTCAGCCTGCCAGGTATTCGTCCAGCCGTTTTTCGGCGTCGTCGCCGAACAGGATTCGTGCGACTTCGTCGAGGCCCGACGAATGGCGAATCACTTCGTCGCTGACCACCTGCTCGATCTTTGAGCGGCGACGCATGAAGTCTTCCAGCTTGGTGATCATTTCCGTGCTGGCCGCGAGGTGGAGCTCTACGCGCAGGTAGTCGGCGTTCTCCATGATGTCTTCGCCCATCCGCGGGTCGTCACGGATGGCCTCCAACATCGTGAAGGCGCGTCGGCCGTAACGCCGCCACAGTCGATCACTGAGTGGCTCGACGTCGGGCTTGGTGCGCAACGCATCGATCTTCATCAAGCGCGCCTGCCGGTAGAACTCGGAGCGGGTTGCCTTCGCCGGCTCGCCGTACCAG
>JAYTSB010000339.1:0-1609 GCA_043745825.1 Actinomycetota bacterium
CCAGGTGTGCGAGCGCAGGACGCTCTCGTGGTGGCCGTGTGTGTACTGCTCGGTCGGTCGCATCGTCGTGTCCTGTTATCTCATATTGTAGGATTACTGTTTCACCATATGGTACGCACTCTTCACCGGGAGGGCAAGGGGATTTCGCGCCCGACGGGTATGGTGCTGGTCGTGACGGGACGGGGCCGATACATCGCACTCGAGGGTGCCGAGGGGTGCGGCAAGAGCACTCACGCACAGCGCCTGGCCGACGACCTCGATGCGGTGCTCACCCGAGAAACCGGGGGCACGCGCATCGGCGGTGCCATTCGCGAGATCTTGCACGACAACGCCAACACCGACCTCTCCGACAAGGCCGAGGTGCTGCTCATCGCTGCCGACCGCGCCCAGCACATGGCCGAGGTCGTCCGTCCGGCCTTGCAGGAGGGTCGCCACGTGGTCAGCGATCGCAGCGCTCATTCCAGCCTCGCCTATCAGGGCTATGGGCGTGGGGTGCCGATCGATGTCGTGCGGAGCACGAGCGACTGGGCCATCGACGGCATCTGGCCCGAGCTCGTGCTGCTGATCGACGTACCGATCGAGATCCTCGCCGCACGCATGGCCGACCGCGACCTCGACCGCTTCGAACTGGCCGACGATGCGTTCCACCGACGCGTACGCGAGGGCTTTGCCTCGATGGCCGCCGGGGATCCGGAGCACTGGTCGGTCATCGACGGCACCGGCACCAAGGATGACGTCGCCGCACTGATCCGCACCACGGTGCTCGACCGTTTGGGCATCTGATGACGCTCTCGGGCGTCGGCGCCAGCGTCTGGGACGGCGTCGTCGGGCAGCCCGACGCGATCCGCCGCCTACAGGCCTCCGCCACCCATCCTCTGCACGCCTATCTGTTCGTCGGCCCGCCGGGTAGCACCAAGAACGAGGCGGCGCGTTCGTTCGCTGCGCTCGTGCTGGCCGGCGTCGACGATCCGCACCAGCGCGACGCACGCCTGGCGCTGACCGGCCAGCACCCCGACGTGCGCGAGTTCGCCCGAATCGGCGCCGCCATCAGCAAGGACCAGGCCGACGAGATCGTGCGCCTGGCAGCGCTGGCCCCCAACGAGAGCGACCGCAAGGTGCTCATCCTCGACGAGTTCCACCTGCTCAGTCCCGAGGCTGCGGCCAAGCTGCTGAAGACCATCGAGGAGCCACCGGCGAGCACCGTGTTCATCGTCCTGGCCGACTTCATGCCGCCTGATCTCGTCACCATCGCATCGCGCTGCATCCGCATCGACTTTCAACCGATCCACCACGAGCTGGTGGTCGCCACGTTGGTCTCCGAAGGCGCGACGGCCGAGCGGGCCGCCGAAGCCGCTGATGCTGCGCACGGCGATCTCGCTCGCGCCCGCTTGCTGGCCAACGACACGCATCTCGCCGCGCGACGCGCGATGTTCGCCAACACCCCGCAGCAATTGGACGGCACGGGCCACGCTGTCGTGGCGGCGGTCGACGCTCTGCTCGGTGAGATCGAAGCTGCAGCAGCACCGCTGGCCGAGCGTCACGCCCGTGAGGTGACGGCGCTGGAGGCGCGCATCGCCGCCGTGGGCGAACGCGGTAGCGGCAAGAAGAC
>JAYTSB010000340.1:0-3294 GCA_043745825.1 Actinomycetota bacterium
ACGGACTGGACGGGTCGGTTCCAGGGAGCCACGCCAGTGGTGCTGCGCCCGGCCGACACCGCACAGGTGGCTGCCATCGTCGACACATGCCGCCGATACGGCATCGCGATCGTTCCCCAAGGCGGCAACACCGGGCTCGTCGGCGGCGGGGTCCCCCTGCGGGGCGAGGTCGTCGTCAGCCTGCGCCGACTGGACACGATCGAACCCGTGGACTGCGCTGCCCGGCAAGTCACCGCCGGTGCCGGCGCAACGCTCGCGGCGGTGCGCGAGTCCGCTCGTGAGGCCGGTCTGGCCTACGCCGTCGACCTCGCCGCGAGAGACACCGCAACCGTGGGCGGGATGATCGCCACCAATGCCGGCGGCATCAACCTGGTCCGCCACGGCGGCACGCGCGAGCAGCTCCTCGGGGTGGAGGCCGTGCTCGGCAACGGCGCGACGATCAGCCACCTGAGTGGTCTGACGAAGGACAACACCGGCTACCACCTGCCGTCGCTGCTGTGCGGCAGCGAGGGGACGCTCGGCATCGTCACGGCGGCGAGACTGCGGCTGATCTCGCGACACGACCACCGGGTGACCGCGCTCCTGGCCTGCGCCGACGTGGAAGCCGCAGTGGACGCGGTGGGCCGGTTGCGGACGCGCCTCGACAACCTCGAAGCTGCGGAGCTGTTCCTCGACGCCGGGTTGCAACTGGTGTGTCATGCGTTCGATCTTCGTCAGCCGTTCACGCAGCCCCACGCGGTGTACCTGCTGGTGGAGGTCGCCGATCTCCACGATCCCACCGATGCACTCGCCGCAGCCGTACAGGGGTTGGACGGCATCGACGACGTCGCCGTCGCCCGAGACGAGTCGACGCGCGTCGCGCTCTGGCGCTACCGCGAGGGCCACACCCTGGCCATCAACACCCTCGGTCCGCCCCACAAGCTGGACGTGACGCTGCCCATCCACCGACTGGCCGTGTTCATGGCGACCACCCCTGGTCTGGTGGGCGGTCTGGCACCGGCGGCGCGTACGTGGCTCTTCGGTCACGTCGGTGACGGCAACATCCACGTCAACATCACCGGCCTCGACCCGCATGACGACACGGTTGATGACGCCGTGCTTGGCCGTGTCGCCGCACTGGGCGGCAGCATCAGCGCGGAACACGGCATCGGCACCGCGAAGAAGCAGTGGCTGCACCTCAATCGAACGCCTGCCGAGATCGGCGCGATGCGGGCGATCAAGCACGCCCTCGATCCCGACAGGATCCTCAACACCAACGTGCTGCTGCCCTGACCTCGCTGCGCGAGGATGCACACATGCGCTATCGACGACTTGGACGAACCGCCCTTCGAGTCAGTGAGTTGTGCCTCGGCACGATGAACTTCGGCCCGCAGACATCGGAACCGGACTCGTGGGCGATCATGGATCGTGCCCTCGAGTTGGGGATCAACTTCTTCGACACCGCCAACCGCTACGGCGGCGACAAGGGGCCGGGCGCAACGGAAGAGATCATCGGCCGCTGGTTCGCGCAGGGCGGTGACCGCCGCGACAAGGTCGTGCTGGCCACGAAGGTGTTCGGCCCGATGTCGGAGTGGCCCAACGACGGGCGCCTCTCCGCCCGGCACATCCGTGCCGCCTGCGATGCCAGCTTGCGACGCCTGCAGACCGATCACATCGACCTCTATCAGATGCACCACGTCGACCGCACCGCACCGTGGGACGAGGTCTGGCAGGCAATGGACATGCTCGTGCAACAGGGCAAGATCACCTACGTCGGCAGCAGCAACTTCGCCGGCTGGCACCTCACCCAGGCCAACGAAACCGCAGCCGCCCGACACTCGCTGGGCTTGGTGTCCGAGCAGAGCCACTACAACCTGCTCGTGCGCACGGTGGAGCTGGAGGTACTGCCCGCGTGTCAGCACTACGGCCTGGGTGTGATCCCGTGGAGCCCACTGTCCGGTGGACTGCTCGGTGGAGTGCTCGGCACCGACGCTTCCGCCCGACGCCAGTCGCCTGCCTCGCTCAAGCGGATCGAGAAGATCCGACCGCAGCTGGAGCGCTGGGAGGCGTTGTGCGCGGATCTCGGCGAGGCTCCGGCGGCCGTTGCACTCGCATGGCTGCTGCACCAGCCCGCCGTGACGTGCCCCATCATCGGCCCCCGCACGATGGAACAGTTCGACGGCGCCTCGCTGCGTGCCCTCGACATCACCCTCGATGCCGGCTCGCTCACCGCCATCGACACGATCTTTCCCGGTCCGGGCGGCACGGCTCCGGAAGCCTATTCCTGGTAGCTTAGCTTAGACGCGTCTCACGCCGGAGTTTCCTCCGGCGTGAGACGCAATCAACCGTGTTGGTGCAGTTCAGTGTTGGTTCAGGTCAGTTGTGCAGGGGACGCGACGAGCGACCCTGGATCGCCCGCCAGACCAGCAGGGCGACGATGGCGCCGAGGATCGAGCCGATGATGCCCGAGGCCTGGAAGGCGCCGTCCTGGCCGTCCTTGCGGAACAGCACGTAGCCGATGAAGCCGCCGATGAACGAGCCGACGATTCCGAGGGCGATGGTGGCGCCGATCGACATCGAGTCGCGACCCGGCACGACGGCACGGGCGATGAAGCCGGCGATCAAACCGACCACCAGCAGGAACAGAATGAAACCGATCATCTCGTTGTCTCCTTGTCATGACGCTGCTCTCCTGCAACGTCCCCATCTCATTACCCAGCGCGACTGTCCGGGAAACAGAAATCAACCGAGAGATCAGAAAATCGTATATCCGCCGTCAACGGTCATCGTGTCGCCGGTGTGGAAGGTGACCGTTGGATCAGCAAGGAAGACGGCGGCCGGACCCATCTCGGTCGGGTCGGCCCAACGCCGCACCGGGGTCCGGCCGATCGTGGCGTTGCGGAACCGTTCCGATGCATAGCCAGCGGCGGCCATGTCCGTGAGCGTCCAACCCGGCAACAGCGCGTTCACACGGATCTGGTGGCGGGCGAGGGCAACCGCCAGCCCGCGCACCATGCCCAACAGCGCGGTCTTGGAGCTGCCGTAGGCCTCGTTGTTCGCCGCTCCATGGATGGCCGAGGTCGACGACACGGCCACCAGCGAGCCGCCGCCGGCCGCGATCATGTGCCGAGCCGCAGCGCGAAACGTGAGGAACACGCCGTCCAGGTTGGTGGCCATCACGGCCCGCCACTGATCCAGCGTGGTGTCCACGAGTGAGGCGCCGGTGCCGCCCCGGCCGGCGTTGGCGAACACTGAGTCGATCCGTCCACCGGCGGCGCTGACGGAGGCCGCAAACGTGTGCTCCACCGCTGCTTC
>JAYTSB010000341.1:0-1718 GCA_043745825.1 Actinomycetota bacterium
CCCCTGCTCATCGTCGACATCGCGGTTCCCCGCGATGTCGATGGCGCAGTCGCAGCCCTGCCGGGTGTCACACTGCTCGACCTCGACGACCTGCGCGACTGGGCAGCCAGGGGCATCGAGAAGCGCGCCGGCGAGGCCGAGTCCGTGCGTGCCATCGTTGGCGAGGAGGTCGAGCGTTTCATCGTTGAAGTCGCCGCCCGCCAAGCCGCGCCGCTCGTTGCCCAACTGCACCAGCACAGTGAATCGATCCGGGTGGCCGAGCTGGATCGGTTCGCCGCCCGCCTGTCCAGTCTGGACGCCGCCCAGCGCGCCGCGGTGGACGCAGTCACCAAGGGCATCATCGCCAAGCTGCTGCACACGCCCAGTGTCCGGCTGAAGGACGATGTCGGTACGCCGAGCGGCGAGCGCAACGCGGCCGCCGTGCGCGACCTGTTCGATCTGGGCTGAGCCGTGCCCACCGCCGGTGCGACGCTGCGCATCGCCACCCGGTCCAGCCTGCAGGCGCGCACCCAGGCCGAAGTCGTCGGAGCAGCGATCGAGGCAGCCTCCGGCGGCGACCTGCGCACCGAGATGGTGTTCGTGGACACCGTCGGTGATCAGCGTCAGGACGTGCCGCTGCACATCATCGGTGGCCAGGGTGTGTTCGTCAAAGAGGTGCAGCGCGCCGTGCTCGACGACCGAGCCGACATCGCCGTTCACAGCGCCAAAGACCTGCCGTCCACGTCAGCTGACGGACTGACGATCGTGGCGTTCGCCGAACGACGCGACCCACGCGATGCCTTGGTGGGCAGCACGCTCGACGGTCTTGCGCTCGGCGCAACGGTGGCCAGCGGCTCGGTGCGACGACGCGCCCAGCTTCGCGCGCTGCGCCCCGACCTCCGTTTCGTAGAGCTGCGCGGCAACATCCAGACTCGTCTCGGCAAGGTGCCCGACAACGGGGCCATCGTGATGGCGGTGGCAGCGCTGCACATCCTCGGCCTGCACGACCGGATCGCGCAGACGATGGACGCCGACGCGATGGTGCCGGCGGTGGGGCAGGGCTGTGTGGCCGTGGAGTGCCGCAGCGCGGACACGGCGACGATGACCGCCGTACGACGAATCGACCACGCCGGCACACGTGCCTCGGTGGAAGCCGAGCGTGCGTTCCTCGCCGAGTTGGGCTCGGGCTGCTCGCTGCCCATTGGTGCGCACGTGGCCGATGGCATGCTCAGCGCCTTCCTGGCCGATGACTCCGGCCGGGCATTGCAGACGAGCGTGCGGCTCGGCCACGACTGGAACGCATCGGCGGCGGAGGCGGCGCGCGCGTTGCTCGCCGAACTGCGGCGGCGGTGAGCGCACCGCTGGAGGGCCGGCGCGTCGTGGTCACTCGTGCGGCCGAGCAGGCCGAGCCGCTGGCCGCCCGGCTCCGCGCAGTGGGAGCCGAACCCGTCATCGTGCCGTTGATCGACATCGTCGTCCCCACCGATGGTGGCGCCGGCTTGGCCGAGGCGCTGGGCCACCTCACCGACTACGACTGGCTGGTGGTCACCTCGCCCACCGGAGCCGTCCGGGTGAGCGACGCGGTGACAGCACTGCCGGCGGGTAGCCGACGCCCCCGCCTGGCCGCAGTGGGCGCCGCCACAGCGTCCGCGCTCGGTGTACCGGCCGATCTCGTGCCCACTGAACAGCGCGCCGACGTGCTGGTGGCGGAGTTCCCCTCCGGTGCCGGCGCGGTGCTG
>JAYTSB010000342.1:0-1645 GCA_043745825.1 Actinomycetota bacterium
GACATGGCGGAGGGTGTGGGATTTGAACCCACGGAAGTTTGCACTTCACACGCTTTCCAGGCGTGCCGATTCGGCCGCTCTCGCAACCCTCCGTGCGCGGCGGTGTTTGCCGAACAGGTGTGAGCAGGGTAGCGCCCAGCTAACCTGACACCACCGTTTGACACCCGTTGGGTGAGGTGACGGTCGGGTCCTGTGCAACAGTCGTCCGGGAACCAGGTCAGGGCAGGGATGCAGCAGCCTTCAACGGTACCGACTGTGTGCCGCAGGTCGCCTGGCCGTCACCTCACTCAGCGGGTGTTGCCGCGTCCGACGTGACCAAAAGCGCTGATTCAGGCGCGCGACTCAGCGAGACGTTCGGCCCGGTCGGCCAGGTGCGAGGCGCCCAGGTCGGCGGTGAACGAGGCAAACTCGGCCGTAGGACCCTGCCACCGCCAGCTGCCCACGGTACCGACCTCGATGTCGGTGACCACAGTTGCGATGCGCCGGAAGAGCAGCGCCTCGTCGCGGTGTTCAGCCAGCGTGGCCGCCAGCTTCTCGGCACCGCGCAGACCCGGGATCTGCCACTCGCCGGCTGAATCGGGGATGGCCTCGATGTGGCCGAACCGGGCCAACACGGTGGCCGCACCTTTGGCGCCCCAGCCGGGCAAGCCGGGGAACCCGTCGGCCGTGTCACCGACGAGGCCGAGGTAGTCGGGGATGGAGGCCGGGCCGACGCCGAACTTGGCGGTCACGCCCGCCTCGTCGATGATCTCATCCTTGCGCCGGTCGTACTGCACCACGCGGGTGCCGCGCACGCATTGGCCGAGATCTTTGTCCGGCGTGACGATCAGGGCTCTGCTGACGTCCGGATCGGCGTCAGCCACCGCGGCCGCCGCACCGAGGGCGTCGTCAGCCTCGTACTCCACCATTGCCCACACGGTGACGCCCATCGCCACGAGCGCGTCCTCCATGAGGGGGATCTGGACGAGCAGTTCCTCGGCGATCCCCGCGCTGGTCTTGTATCCCGCCCAGAGATCGTTGCGAAAGCTCTCGATGACGTGATCGCTGGCCACGCCGATGTGCGTGGCCCCCTGGGCCAGCATCTGCAGGGTGGACGAGAGCACGCCGATGGTGGCCGCGTACGGGGACTCGTCGGCGTGCCGGCCGGCCTGGCCGTAGTGCTGACGGAACAGCTCGTAGGTGCCGTCGATGAGGTGGACGTTCATGAGGTTCCCCTTCTGCTGCAGGCATTCAACCGGCCATCTGCACGGAGGCCACCCCGAAGAAACTCGGTGCGAGTTACATGGGTGCAATTGCTCAAGCTTGTATCAATCTTGCCGATTGACATTTCGTGGCGAGGAACCAACACAAACAAGAGCCCACTGTCCCTTCCCCCGGGGCAGGCGAGGCCCACGTGGTGGCTGCGTCGGAGACGCCGAACCTGCAGACCCAAACGGGTCAGCAGTCGGCGATCTCCGACGCTCACACCACAGCGATCCTCACGGCGGTCGAACAGCAGCTGACCCGCTACTTCGGGGCGATGGCGGCCCGCGCCGATGCGGTGCAACAGGCCGGTGAGGCCGGACGCGCAGAGCTGGTGCACCACTTCCAGCAGCAGATCGACGTGTTGCGCAGCGAGCTCGAGAGCTCACGCGAAGCCAACGAC
>JAYTSB010000343.1:0-1839 GCA_043745825.1 Actinomycetota bacterium
CCGGCAGCTTTGTCCATGCCGTGAGCAGCGCAGGTCCGGACCTGGTGGCAGTCGCGATCTCGGTGAGCATCGATGATCACCTGCCGGCGCTGGAGGCCACGATCGGTGCAATGAAAGAGGCCGTTCCGGACCTGGTGGTGGTGGTGGGCGGACACGCGATCGCCGGTGCAGAGCACGCCCACCACGTGGGCGCCGATCATTACGCCGCCACGCTGCGCGACATCCCCGACATCCTCGACGGTCTCGTTTCCACCTAGCCAACAACATCTGGCACGACGAACATTTGTTCGCTACCATGGCAGCATGGAACGTGGGTCACTGCATGAGCGCCGCGAGCGGCTGAGCGCGCTGGTGCCCAAGATCGCACCGGTCACCTTCGCTCGCGACCGTGTGCTGCCCGTGGATCCTGCGCTCGTGCCGCTGTTGCCAGAAGCCGGTTTGATCCGCGGTTCCATCGTCGGGTGTCAGGGGCCCACGGCCTTGTCGGCGGCTCTCGCTCTGGTGGCCGGCGCGTCGGCGGCCGGATCCTGGCTGGCGGTGGCCGGCATCGCCTCGGTCGGCCTACGTGCCGCCAGCGAGGTGGGCATTGCCCTCGACCGGTTGGTGATGGTGGCCGACCCTGCCCGCGATGCGGGGGAGGAGCCGTGGATGAACGTGCTGTCGGCGCTGATCGACGGGTTCGATCTGGTGGTGCTGCGCGCCGATGTCCGGGCCAACACGGCCCGCCGGTTGCAGGCCCGCCTGCAGACCCGCGGCGCCGTGCTCGTCGTGGTCGGTGACCCCGGTCCGTTCTCGTGCGATCTCGTCGTCACCGCCGGTGCAGGAACGTGGGAGGGGCTCGGGCACGGTTCGGGTCGCCTCGTGCAACGTCGTCTCCAGCTGTCCGCCAGCGGTCGGCGCCTGCCCCGTGAGCGCCGGATCGAGGTCTGGCTCCCCGGGCCGGACGGTGGAGTGGTGGCGGTCGCGGACGCCCAATCGGAGACCACGGTGCCCGAGCGTGCCGAGACCGGTACCGCGTTTCGTCGGACCGGCTGAGCATGCCGCCACGGCTTGTCGTCGTCCAGTGCCCGGACTGGTCCGTGGTCGCTGCCGGGGCCCCGGCAGCGGAGCCGGCTGCGGTGCTGTACGCCAACCGGGTCGTGGCGCGTACGGCAGCTGCTGCGGCGGCAGGTGTGCGTCAGGGGCATCGCCGTCGTGAGGCCCAGCGAGCCTGTCCCGAGCTGCGCATCATCGATCACGACCCGGCCCGCGACGGGCGCGAGTTCGAGGCCGCTGTGCGCACCGTGCGGGAGATGGTGCCGCGGCTGGAGACCACCGAACCGGGGCTGCTGACGTTCCCCGCCAAGGGCCCGGCGCGCTACTTCGGTGGTGAGCATGCCATGGCGCTGCGAGTCAGCGAGCTGATCACCGAGGCGCTGTCGGGGGCGGTGTTCACCATGGGCGTCGGCATCGCCGACGGTCGGTTCACCGCCGGCGTGGCGGCGCGTGATTCGGCGCGCCACTCCGCACGCCGGCGCGATCAGCAACCCACGATCATCGATCCCGGCCGTGAGGCCACACGGGCGTACCTGGCGCCGCTGTCGGTGGCCACCCTGCGCGATGTCGGCGGGCTGTCGGCCGAGCTCGTCGATCTGCTCCACCGCCTGGGCGTGGGCACCCTCGGCGCCCTTGCTGCGCTGCCGGCCCCCGACGTGCTCGCTCGCTTCGGGTCGGCCGGAGCGTTCGCCCATCGCATCGCCGCAGGCGGCGACGATCGTCCACCGGGTACTGCGGAGGCACCGCCGGAGTTCGTTGTTGCGTGCACCTTCGACGATCCGGTGCGTCTGCTCGATCCACTGG
>JAYTSB010000344.1:0-2081 GCA_043745825.1 Actinomycetota bacterium
GGGACGGGCGTGGGCATCGCCGAGGCCACCACGCCGGAGTCCGGTGCACCGAATGCCCGAGCGACGGATGCGGCCACTGCCTCGCTCCCAGCTTTGAAGTACACCTTCGTCTGGGTGACCTTCTTCTCGGCGCCGAAGGCGTCGGTGGCATCACCCATGGTGAAGCCCACCGAGGAGAGTGCCTTGGTGGCGAGGCCGGCGGCCCCGCCCACACCGGATGCGTTGGCGACCACGACCTTGCCCGGTGCGAACACCAGCGGCTGGGTGGTTGGTGTGACAACGGCCGGCGCGGTGGTGATGGTGGTGACGTCGGAGCCGCTCGTGGAATCGGGCGTGCTGGGCGAGGTCGTGATAGGGCCCGTCGACCCGCCACCGCCGGAACCGCCGTCGTCGTTGATGTTGCGCAGGATCAAGAACCCGACCACGACGGCGACCACGGCGATCACGATGCTGATGGTGGACCCCATCGGGGCGCCGCCACCGCTCGACTTCGCCGGTGGCCGGCGGGATGGCTGGTCGTTGCTCATGTTGGGTTCCCTCCGCGTACATCGTTCGCCGGGCCGTCGAGGCGGGCCCGGCGGCGCCGATCGCGCAGACGGATGAGGCGGCGAACCACCAGCGGGTCGTGTGCGAGGGCAGCCGGGACCTCCAGGAGCCGGTTGAGTTCCTGATAGTACTCATCGAGGCTGCACGCGAACCGAGCCCGGATCAGGGTGTCCTTTGCGTCGTCGAGTGTCCACCAACCGCCTTCGAAGTCCAACAGGGCGCGCTCGCGTTCGGTCAGTTCGTTCGTCTCTGCCACGCACACAGCCTGCCCGCCGCGACACCGCGATACAAGTACCCCCAGGTCGCGCCCGTTGGTATCGTCCTGGCGATGAGCTCGGACACCGCCTCCGCCGTGGCCTCGCGACCGTTCCTGATCGGCGTTGCGGGCGGTGCGTGCTCGGGCAAGACCACGATCTCGGAGCAGCTCGCCGCCCTCGCCGGCGATCAGCACCTGGCGCTGATCAAGCTCGACTCCTACTACGTCGCGAGCACGCATCCCACGCTGGAGGGACGGGCGCTGTCGAACTACGACCACCCGGACACGTTCGACTGGGCGTTGCTCAATGACCACCTCGCCGCCCTCGTCGCCGGGGCAAGCGTGCCCGTGCCCGTGTACGACTATGCGGCCTACCAGCGCGGCACCGAGGTGCAGATCGTGCGTCCGGCGCGGATCGTGGTGGTGGAGGGGATCCTCGTCCTGTACGACAAGACGCTGCGTGAGCGCTTCGACCTGAAGGTCTTCGTCGATACCGACGCCGACATCCGCTTCATCCGCCGCCTCGACCGCGACGTGGCCGAGCGTGGGCGCACGCCGGCCAGCATCGTTGCCCAGTACCTCGGCACCGTGCGACCGAGCCACGAGCAGTTCGTCGAGCCGAGCAAACGCTACGCAGACGTCATCCTGCCCGAGGGTGGCATGAACTCCGCCGGCATCGCCGTGCTGATGGCCCGCGTGCGCGAGCTGACCCGGGTGTGAACGGCGACCGCTGGTAGCTTCGCCCGATGGCTCGCCAGCTCACGACGTACCGTTCCGTACCCACGGCGATGCTGCTCGCCGGGCTGGTCGTGGCGAGCGCAGCGTGCAGCAGCTCAGCCGATGGTTCGTCCACGAGCGGCGCGGCGAGTACAAGCACCGCCGCGTCCAGCACGACGATCGTGGCGACGGCCACGCCCGGTGATGCGTTCTGCGGGTTGGAGGACGTGGCCCGCCAAGCCGGCCTGGCGATCAGTTCGTCGGAGTCGGATCCCGCCAAGCTCCAGGCCGAGGTGGTTGCTGCGCTCGATGCCAGCAAGGCGGCTGCGGCGATCGCCCCGGCCGATTTCGTCGACATCGCCGCCAAGACCATCGCCCAGCAGGAGGCGGTCGTCGCCCTGTTGGAGAAGTACGACTACAGCTTCGTCAAGGCCCTGGCGTCGCAGGACGGCAACGCGTTCTTCGGTGACCCGGCGCTGGGCGAGGTCAAGGCCGAGCGCGACGCCTATCTCCAGGAACACTGCAACCTCACCCCGAGCGACAACACTTCGAGCGGCGCCGG
>JAYTSB010000345.1:0-4217 GCA_043745825.1 Actinomycetota bacterium
CTTCGGTGGGGTTGGGGTTCTCGTTGAGCAGGCCGATGGAAGCCATGACCATGCCGGGCGTGCAGTATCCGCATTGCAGGCCGTGGTTCTCCATGAACGCCTGTTGCATGGGATGGAGCACGCCGTTGATGGCGAGGCTCTCGATGGTGTCGACGTGGTGGCCGTCGGCTTGTACGGCCAGGATGGTGCAGCTCTTCACGGCCTCACCGTCGAGGTGCAGGGTGCAGGCTCCGCAGGAGGACGTGTCGCAGCCGATGTTGGTGCCGGTCAGGCCCAGGTTCTCGCGCACGTAGTGCACGAGCAACGTCCTCGGCTCCACGTCGGTGGTGTGGGCGGTGCCGTTCACGGTGACACTGATCTGCACGATGCATTCCCCTTGCTGTTCGAAACCCATGCGAGGGCACGTCGCCCCCGACAACGCCTGACATCATGCACCATTGCCGCCGCCGCGCACGATACGCGGCGCGACAAGGTGCTCCGGAAGCACGGATGAGTGAAGCCGGATGAATACGAATGTATTAGGCCAGCCAGCCCTTGACGATGTCCGGGTTGGCGTCGACCCACTTCTTGGCGGCATCGGCCGGGCTCATCCCTGCGTCGCCGTCGATCATCGCTGCGATCGCGTTCTGTTGATCGGTGGTCAGCTGGATCTTTGACAAGAACGCGAAGGCGGCAGGGTTCTTGGCCTGCAGCTTGGCCGAGGCGGCTTTGAACAGGTGGTCGACGGGGTAGTCGCAGGCATAGCTGCCGTCGGCCGCCGCCGCGCTCGCCAGGCAGGCGTCGGTCACCTCGGGAAGCGTGACCTGAGTGAGGTCGACCTGGGACTGCAGCCAGTGCGGCTGCCAGAACTGCATCAGCAGCGGGGAGTTGTCCTTCACTGCGGTCTTGATCGCGGTGATCAGCGCCGCCTCGGAGCCGGCCACGACGAACTTGAGCGGGAGGTCGAGATTCTTGATGACCTGCTCGTCGTAGCTGACGTAGCTCGGGTCGCCCATCAGGAACTGGCCCTTGTCGCCGGACTCAGCCGTGGCGAACAGCTTGGCCGTATCGGGGTTCTTGAAGCCCTCCCACGTCGCGAGCTCGGGATGGTCCTTCAGCATCGCCGTCGGCACATACCATCCGATCTTGGCATCGGGGCCGAGCAGGCCGATGTCGACGACGGACTTCTTCTCCTCGACGTAGGTGGTGACGTCGGCTGCGTGACCGGACGGCCAGACCTCGAGCACAGCGTCGATGTCGCCGGCGTCCATGCCCGGCCACGTTGCGTTCTCGTCGATGTCCTTCAGCGTCACGGCGGTGTTCAGCTTGGACTCCAGCACGACCTTGGCGACGTTGGCGTTCACGGCCGAGCCGGTCCACGGATTGACGGCGAGGGTGATCGCCGCCCCGGATGCGCCGTCGGATTTGCTGTCGGACTTGCTGTCGGACTTGCTGTCGCTGCCGCAGCCGGCTGCGACGGCCACCAGCGCACCGGCCACCAGCCATCGTGCTGCCCGCGACATCCGTGCGTGTGTCGTACCTGCTTGCATGATCTCCCCCTGTGTACCGAGCTTCTGCAATGTGGAAACTTCTCGTCCAACAGTAACGCAGCGAGACGGGACTCAGCGCACCGCTCGGGCGCGACGCGTGCCGAAGGCCTGGGTGACGCGGTCGAGGACCACGGCCAACAGAACGATGGCCACCCCGCCGGCCGTGCCCCGACCGATCTCCTTCTTGGTCAGCCCGTACACGGTCTCCAGACCGAGACCCCCGGCGCCGATCAGCGCCGCCACCACCACGACGGCCAGCACCATGATGATGACCTGGTTGATGGCGAGCATCAGCGCCCGCCCGGCCAGCGGCAGTTGCACCTTGAACAGCTCCTGGCGTGGCGTGGCGCCGAACGAGGTGGCGGCCTCCCGAGGTGCGAATGGCACCTGACGCAACCCGAGGGTGGTGAGGCGAATGCCGGGCGGCACGGCGTAGATGATGGACGCCACCACACCCGGGACGCGACCCACGTTGAACAGGATCAGCACCGGCACGAGGTACACGAACGCCGGCATGACCTGGGCGACGTCGAGCAACGGGCGCAACACGCGCTCGACCACCGGCGAGCGCGCCGCCCAGATCCCGAGTGGCATCGCCACGACCAGGCTGAGCACCACCGCGACGAGCACCTGGCTGAGCGTGTCCATCGCCAGGTCCCACACGCGCATCGCGCCGATGCCCACGAAGCACGCGGCGCACAGCGTGCCCAGCCGCCAACCTCCGGCCACCCAGCCGATGACGGCGATCGCGGCGACGATCACGTACCAGGCCGCGCCCTGCAGAAGATCGCGTACTGGGTTGAGCATGTGGATGATGAAGAAGTCGCTGAACGACTGGGTGCCGCCGACAACCGGGACTCCGCTGCGGAGGTGGTCGCCCACCCAGGCCGCAGCGTCGTTGACCGGCGTGGCGACGTCCACCGTCCACGAATCCGGGAAGGAGTCGGCACCGAGGACCTTGGCGACCACGGCGACGAGGACTACGAGTCCCACGCCGACGATGGCGGAGAGCGCAGGGCGCGCCATCACCCGGCGGAGCCACGCCGGTTGATTCGTGAACCGGCTGCGGACGTGCGTGGTCCGGCCGCCATCTCTCGTCGTGGTGGTGACCCGGTCGATGGCGACGGCGGCGAAAACGATGGCGAGACCGGGGGCGAAGGCCTTACCCACGTTCACCTTCTGCAGGCCGGCGAGCACCTTGTTGCCGAGGCCGCCGGTGCCGATCAGCGACGCGTAGACCACGATCGCGAACGCCATCATGATCACCTGGTTCACGCCGAGCAGGATCGGCCGTCTGGCCAGCGGCAGGCGCACCTTGGTGAGCAGTTGCGGCCCCGTGCAGCCGAACGACTCGCCGACCTCGGTGGTGGTGGCGGGCACGGCGCGGATGCCCAGGCTGGTGATGCGCACTGCCGGCGGCACCGCGTAGATCACGGTGGCGATGATTGCGGTGGAGTCACCGATGCCGAACGCCACCACGAGCGGCAAGAGGTACACGTAGACGGGCAGCACCTGCGCCGTGTCGAGGAAGCTGCGCATCACCTGCTCGGCTCGGTCGGAAAGCCCGGCCCAGATGCCGAGCGGGATGCCGATCAGTAACGAAATGATCACGGCAACCAGCATCAGCGACACGGTGATCATCGCGTCGTCCCAGAATCCGAGAAAGCCGCAGCCGGACAGCACGACGACCCCGGTGAGGGCCGGGCGAAGGCCGGCGCTGCGGAAGCCGACGATGCCCGTGAGCGTCAGCACCCCGGGCCAGCGCAGCATGCGCAGCAGCGAGAGCATGTGTTCGGTGGACCAGCGGATCGCATCGGCGATCGGTGAGAACACGCCGGTGAACAACCAGTTGCGGTCGCTGTTGATCACGCTCCAGTGATAGATCTCGTCCACCTTCGGCTTGACGTGCGCATCCAACCAGGTGGGCACCTCGTGGCCGATCGCGTAGCCGACGGCAAGGATCGCTGCGACCACCAGAGTGGGCACGATGTACCGGCGTGCCCTCGCCGCGAGGCGCGTCGCGCTACGATCACCGGCGCCGCTGTCGTCTGCGATGGTGCCGAGCGGCGCAGCGGTGGTCATGGCTCACTCACCCGCCGTGGGCGTGAGGTCCTCGCCCGCGATCACGGACAAGACAGTGACGCGGTCGATGGAACCAACCACGGCCCCCGTCTCATCCACGACCTGTACGGGCAGCTCGCTTGCCGCAACTCGGGGCACGACGTCGCGCACCTTCATGACGGTGGTGACCGTGCCCGCAACGGGACCGGACACTGCGGGCTGCATCACGGACCCGACGGCTACCACGTGACTGCGCGGTACGTCGCGCACGAAGTTGGCCACGTACTCGTCCGCTGGGTTGCCCACCACCTGCTCTGGCGTGCCCACCTGGACGAAACGGCCGTCGCGCATGATGGCGATGCGGTCGCCGAGGCGCAGCGCCTCGGAGAGGTCGTGGGTGATGAACACCATCGTCTTGTTGACCTCGCGATGAAGGCGGATGACCTCGTCCTGCATGTCGCGGCGAATGAGCGGATCGAGCGCGGAGAAGGGCTCGTCGAACAGCATGATCTCCGGATCTGTGGCGAGCGCGCGGGCCAGGCCGACGCGCTGCTGCATGCCGCCGCTCAGCTGATCCGGCTTGCGCATGCCGAGTCCGCCGAGGCCCACCAACTCCAGCACCTCCGC
>JAYTSB010000346.1:0-3142 GCA_043745825.1 Actinomycetota bacterium
CGCGGAACGACAACTACACCACGATGATCGTGACGCTCGACGACACGATTCGGGTGGGGCTCATCGGCTACGACTGTGAGTCGGTTGGCGCAACAGCCAACGGCGCCGACCTTGCCGCGCTCTACAGCGACTTCGATGCCGCGTACAGCACCACGATCGAACCGGCGCTCTCCGACGAAACCGGTGTCGCTGCGCAACTCAACGCCAATCCTTCCAACGGGTTCAGCGGTGTGGGCGGAGCGTGTGGTCCGGACGGCTACTCGGTCGTGTACCACAACGGCGACGCGCCGCCACTGCTGCTCCAGACGCTGACGGCAGCCGACATCGATCGCAACGGCAACGATGTCGGGCGCAGGCCCCTGGCCCCGAACGACCTCATCCAGCTCGAGTCCGTTCAGGTCGTGGACGGCGTGATGACCCTCTACTTCTACGCCGGCTTCTACTCATGACCCGTCAGGATCCAAGCATCAGGATTTGATCAGCCGCTCGATCGCACGGGTGGCCTCGGTGACCATGCGGTCGGCCTCGGCGGGATCATCAGTGGCGGCGTTGGTCACGCAGTGGCGCACGTGCTGGTCCAGCAGACCAACGGCCACGCTCTGCAGCGCCTTGGTGACCGCGCTCACCTGCGTCAGGACGTCGATGCAGTACGTGTCCTCGTCGATCATCCGTTGCAGTCCGCGGACCTGACCCTCGATGCGCTTGAGGCGTTTCAGGTAGTCGTCCTTGTCCATCGTGTAACCGCGAGCAACGGTTTGGGTGTTTGTATCCACGCCGCCGATGATACCGGGTAGGGGTAACTCTTCGCGGAATCTTCCCCTTGGGTTGATATACCCCCTGCGGGTATATAGACTGATCGCATTCAATCGGTCCCCGAACCACACCCGACACATCACTCACCGAGGAGCCCTCCCATGAACACCACCACCACCTTCACCGTTACCGGCATGACCTGCGGCCACTGTGTCGCTGCTGTCACCGAGGAAGTGTCCAAGCTCGACAATGTCAGCAGCGTGGACATCGACCTCGCCAGCGGCGCTGTCACCGTCCAGTCCAACGGTCCGGTCGATCCATCTGCGTTCGCCGCCGCTATCGACGAGGCGGGCTATGCCATAGACGATTCCGGCGTGACCGGATGAACAGTGCCGCCAAGCTGGCGGCCTTCGCTGCCGCCGTCGCTGCCAGCTTCGGGGGCGCAATGGCGGTTGGCGCGGCCGTCGGCCCGCTCGACGTCAGCGGTGACGGCAGCAGCCATGGCGCACACAGCGCCAGTGCAGCGCCATCCGCGGACACGCCTCGCGGGCTCGCCATCGCCGAGGCCGGTTACCGATTCGCCCCCGAAGCCGGCCCGCTCGGCGCCGGAACGCTCGCTGCCGACACACCCACCACCTTCGCGTTCCGCATCGTCGACACCGACGGCGTGCCAGTGACCGGCTTCCAGCAGCTGCACGAACGCGCGCTGCACCTCATCGTTGTCTCCCGCAACCTCGTCGACTACCTCCACCTGCACCCCGCGATGGATGCCAACGGTCGTTGGACCGTCGCCCTGCCGTCACTCACCCCCGGCTCGTACCGCGTGTTCGCGGACTTCCAGCCCGTTGGCGCCGAGAACCTCACGCTCGGAACCGATGTCCTGGTGCCCGGTGACGTGCCTGCCGTGGCGCTGCCTCAACCGGCTTCGACCGTCGCTGTGGATGGCTACACCGTGTCGATGTCTGGCGTGTCGATGTCTGGCGTGTCGATGTCTGGCGGGTCGATGTCTGGCGGGTCGATGACGGGCGCGTCGATCACCGGTTCCCCTGCCGTTGGCGAGGAGGCGCTGAGCTTCACCGTCCAGCAGGGCGGCAACACCGTGCGCACCGATCCCTACCTCGGGGCGGCCGGACATCTGGTGGCCATTCGCACCGGCGACCTCGCCTATCTGCACGTCCACCCGGAGCCCAACTCCGACGCCGCCGATCCGGCGGTCACGTTCGTGAGTGAGTTCCCCACCCCCGGCACCTACCGGCTGTTCTTCGACTTCTCTCACGACGGCGCGGTGCACACCGCTGCCTTCACCGTCGACGTGCCCCAGACGGGCACCGGCATGACCCACAGCGAGGGGCACTGACATGTCCACCAACCTCACAACACCGGATCACGCCTCCGAGATCCAACTCGAGATCGGCGGCATGACCTGTGCCTCGTGCGCTGCACGGATCGAAAAGAAGCTGAACCGGATGGATGGCGTGACCGCCTCGGTGAACTACGCCACGGAAAAGGCGAAGGTCATCTTCGCCGACACGGTCACCCCCGACGACCTGATCAAGACGGTGGAGGCCACGGGCTACACCGCGCAGCTTCCCGCACCGAAGCACACGGCTGCGTCCGCACCCGCACACGGCGACACACAGGCCGATGACGACCCGACCCGCGGCTTGCGCCAGCGTCTCACCATCTCAGCCGTGCTGGCCGTGCCCGTCATTGCCATGGCGATGGTCCCAGCACTGCAGTTCGACGGCTGGCAGTGGCTCTCGCTCACCCTCGCCGCCCCCGTGGTGACGTGGGGCGCATGGCCGTTCCACCGCGCCGCCTGGACGAACCTGCGCCACGCTGCGGCAACGATGGACACCCTGATCTCGGTGGGCACGCTCGCCGCGTTCGGCTGGAGCCTGTACGCACTGTTCCTCGGCGACGCAGGTGAGCTGGCGATGCGGCACCCGTTCTCGCTGGCCCCCGAGCGCGGCATGGGCTCAAGCCAGATCTACCTCGAAGTCGCCGCCGGCGTCACCGTCTTCATCCTCGCCGGCCGCTACTTCGAGGCGCGCGCCAAGCGGCGTTCCGGCGCCGCGCTGAAGGCCCTGCTGGAGCTCGGGGCCAAGGACGTCGCCGTCCTGCGCAACGGCACCGAGGTGCGCATCCCCATCGACGACCTGGCCGTCGGCGACCACTTCGTGGTGCGTCCCGGCGAGAAGATCGCCACCGATGGTGTGGTCACCGAAGGCACCTCGGCGGTCGATGCATCGCTGCTCACGGGCGAGCCCGTGCCGGTGGAGGTAGCCCCGGGTGACGCAGTAGCCGGGGCCACGGTCAACGCTGGTGGGCGCCTCGTCGTGCGCGCCACACGGGTGGGTGCGGACACTGCACTCGCCCAAATCGGGCG
>JAYTSB010000347.1:0-3328 GCA_043745825.1 Actinomycetota bacterium
CCCGTGCCGAACAGCATCCGGCCGAGCCGTTTGTGATCACTCGTGGTGATCCACGCCGCCACCGACGACAGGGCGCGTGAGGCGCCCGCGCCGACAGGGGCCGTGTGGGAGGCGGTGTGGGATGCGGTGTCAATTGTGGTCATGGGCAACAGCTCATTTCGAAACACCGGATGGTGGTGCGCGTAGAACCGCCGGAGCGGTGCGAAACAGGTTCCGTTCTTCCCTGACATTACCCACAGCCACCGCCGCCGACCGAAATCTCCGCAACGGACGCCGAAGATTTTCGGCGTGGCGTCGGCGTGGCGTGGCGTGGGCGAGAACGGGCCTCAGAACCCGTTGCGAACGAGCACGTCGAGCGTCAGCACGCCGAACAGCAGGGTCACATAGCTGATGCTGTAACCGAACAGGCGCATGGCCTTCTGCGGCTGGGGATCGCGACTCAACGCCCACGTGCCGCCGATGAACAGCGCACCCAGCAGTGCTGCCCCGACGCTGTAGATCCAGCCCAGGTCGCCCACCGGGATGAGCACCAGCGTGCCGATCACCATGAGCACGGTGTACACGAGCATCTGGCGGAGCACCTGCGGCAGCGGGGCCACCACCGGCAGCATCGGCACGGCCGCGGCGCGGTAGTCGTCGATGTGCTTGATGGCAAGCGCCCAGAAGTGCGGTGGCGTCCACAGGAACATCACCACGAACAGCACAACCGGCGCCCATGTGACGTTGTTCTGCACAGCGGACCAGCCAACGAGCACCGGTACCGCGCCGGCGGCACCGCCGATGACGATGTTCTGCCGGCTCGTACGCTTCAGCCAGAGGGTGTAGATGAAGACGTAGAACAGCGCAGCCGACAGGGCGAGACAGGCCGACAGCAGGTTGGCACCGCTCCACAGCACGGCGAAGGCCGCCACCTGCAGGGCGCACGCGAAGACCAGCGCATTGCGCGGCTCGATCAGCCCCGTGGCGAGTGGCCGGCCCTGGGTGCGGACCATGAGCTTGTCGATGTCACGGTCGACGTACATGTTGATGGCGTTGGCCCCGCCGGCGGCCAAGGTGCCCCCGAGCAACGTGATCAGCACGAGCGAGGTGGCCGGCCAGCCCTTTTCGGCCATCACCATCGTGGGCACGGTGGTGATGAGCAGCAACTCGATGATCCGCGGCTTGGTGAGCGCGACATACCCGCCGATGATGGTCTTCGGGGTGCGGCGCGTGCCGTGCCCGAGACCCGACGGCGCGAAGCGCGAGGGCACGAGGGGGCGGGAGCCAACGGACATCGCTCTTCATCGTAGAAGGCTTTGTTCGGCGTTCCTAACTTGTCCCGGTGATCACGCGCCCCTTTTCTCGGATCCGGCGCGAGAATGAGTCCGATGTCGATCGCTCCTGCTCCCATCGTCGTCGACCGACCGGATCAGGATGAGACCGTCTCGCCGGACACGCCGTGGATCGTGCTCGTCTGGAACGACCCGATCAACCTGATGAGCTACGTCACATTCGTCTTCCAGAAGCTGTTCGGTTACAGCATCGAAAAAGCCACAGAGCTCATGCTCGACGTGCACGAAAAGGGCCGCGCGGTGGTGTCCAACGGCACCCGCGAGAAAGCCGAGCTGGACGTGTTCCGTCTCCACGAGCACGGGTTGTGGGCCACCATGCAGCGAGATGACGCCTGATGGGATCCAGCTGATGGGATCCAACTGATGGGGCCCAACTGATGGCGCGCAAGGTTCGACCTCCGATCGAACGGGTGGGCAGCTCGTTCCGCTTCAACCTCGATCTCGAAGAGCGCGAGATGATCCATCGGCTGATGGGCGAGATGCGCGCCCTGCTGCAGGATCACGACGACGATGCCAACCATGACGATGACGGTCGGCTGCGGCGCATCTTTCCGGCCGCATACCACCAAGAGGGTGATCAGGAGTTGGACCGGGAGTTCCAGCGGCTGATGCGCGATGAGTTGCGCACCTCGCGGCTGAAGGGCCTCGACGCCGTGGACGAGTTCATGGCTGCGGCAAAAGGTGATCGGGCCACGGCGACGGAGGCGCAGATGATGGCGTTCCTGCAAGCGCTCAATGGTGTTCGCCTGGTGCTCGGGACGATGCTCGACATCACCGAGGACCATGACCTCGGCGAGTTCGCCGAGGATCACCCACTGGCCGGGGAGTACAACCTGTACGACTTCCTCAGTTGGATGCTGGACTGGTCCGTGCGGGCCGTACAGAGTTGACCGGGCAGAGCTGACCGGACAGAGCTGACCGGACAGAGTTGACCGGGCAGAGTTGACCGGGCAGAGCTGATCGGTCAGGCCGGGAACATCACGCAGCCGACGGTGCCGGGACCGCTCTCGATGGCGACGCTGGGTCCGAAGCGGAACTGCACCACCTCGAGCACCTGAGCGCTCTCGCCCACCGCATGGGCGAGCGCCTCGGCGATGGGCGACGTGTTGCGATGGGCGTGGCCCACCGCAACGCAGAGACGTCGCCCGGTCTCACCTTCGACGTGGGCCCCATGACGCAGCGTGAAGTCCGCCATCGCGTTCACCGCGTCGGCCACATTGCCCACGTGAGCCACCGCGCGGAGGCTCTCGCCCTCCAGGCTGTACACCGAGCGCCGTGCAGGCGAGCACTCGCCGGCCTGCGGCCGATTGAGGCCGAGCCCCCATGCGATGAAGACGTTGCCGATCGAGGGAGCCAGCGATTCAGCCACGGCGGCCGCCTCGTCCAGCGAGGCGCCTGCGGCAATGGCCTCACCGGCAGCCCAGACCGTGGCGCTGACGCCGAAGCGCGCAGTGCCGGAGTCCACGAGGCGCACGGGCACGGGCGCTGAGTGCGCGGCCAGGCGCGCCGCCCGCAGCGTGCAACTCGCCGACGCAGCGGTGTGCACCGACAGGATCTGCGTACATCCACGTGCCACCAGATCGTCATACGCCACGGCGAATTGACCCGGACTCGGCTCGACGAAGCACACCCGTGGCCGATGGCCATCGGCGTACAGACCGTAGAAGTCGTCGATGTCGAGGTCGTACCCTTCCAGGTACTCGCGTCCGTCAATCCCCACGGTGAGCGGCACGATCTCCACGCCGTAGCGCTCCGCGAGGCCCGCCGGCATCTGCGAGTTGCTGTCGGTGCAGATGCCGATCATGCGGCAGCGTCGGAGGAGGTGACGTGCATCACATTTCACGGTACGCACACGAACCTGGTCGTGCGCACCCCGGCTCATGTTGTGTCGAATCTGTAATCGACCCGTCGCACGAACGTGAATCTGCAAACGTCTGTCGGATTCGAAGCCAATCGCTGATAATCTTCGTCCGCTCTCAACCAGAGACGAATCGATT
>JAYTSB010000348.1:0-3179 GCA_043745825.1 Actinomycetota bacterium
GCCTCCGCCTTGCAGCTGGCCAAGGAGCTCGCCTCCGACCAGCGGGTGGGTGCCGTGTTCTACCCCGGCGTACCAACTCACCCGCAGTACGACCTCGCCCAGCGGCAGATGCGCCACAACGGCACCGTGCTCTCGTTCGATCTCGGCGGTGGCTTGGCCCATGCCACCGCCGTGCTCGATCGGCTGCGCCTGGCCCGCGTCGCCACGTCGCTCGGTGGACCGGAGACGCTGGTGTGCCATCCCGCCACCACCACCCACGCCAGCCTGACGCCCGAGGAGCAGCTGCTCGGTGGCATCACGCCAGGGTTGCTCCGGGTGTCGCTCGGGCTCGAGGACCCAGGCGATCTCATCGCCGACTTCCTGCAGGCCATTGCGGCCCACCAGGCTGACTGACCAACACGTCGTGATCCACCTCGGCGTGGTGGTGCTGCACGGGCTCGGAGGCACGCCACACAGCGTGCTGCCCGTGACCGCAGCGGTGCACGCTGCCGGGTACATGACGGTGGCACCGACGCTGCCCGGCCACGGCACCTCGCCCGACGATCTGATTGGACGCACGTGGGACGGGTGGTTGCAGGCGGTGGTGCAGACGTGCGACGAGCTTGCCGAACGCTGCTCGGCCGGCGTCGTGGTGATCGGCCAGTCGATGGGGGCCACGCTCGCGCTGGCCGCGGCGACCCAGCGTGGGAACATCCGTGGCGTCGGCGCGATCAACGCGCTCGTCGGTCCCTCAGATCCGGATGCCATCGAGCACCTCGAACACCTCATCGCCCGGGGACGCACGATGCAACCCGCCGGCGACTCGGACCTGCGCGATCCGCAGGCCCACGACAGTGCGTACCCGGAGCTCGCGCTCAGCGCGCTGGTCGAGTTGTCGCACGGCGCAGCTGCGGTGCACGACCTGCTCGCGACCGTTGCGGTGCCAGTCTTGGTCGCCAGTGGCGACCACGACTCCATCATCGATCCCGCAACGTCGGACCTGCTCGCGGCAGCGGTCGTCGGTCCCGTGCGCCGGCTCCGCTTGGCCAACAGCGGGCACGTCGCCGCGCTCGACCTCGACCGCGAACAGCTCTGCCGGGAACTGTTGACTTGGTTAGTCGATTTGACCGACTCGTCAGCAGCCGCTGTCTGATGGATCAGTGAGTAGCGAGGACCGATCGGACTCGTTAGTTTGACCCGGCTGCACGGACCCGAGATACCCAGAGGCCGAGCAGAAAGGAAACCGATCCCACCCTGTCTGATCCCCTGGCAACGTCGCCGGGAAGGAACCACCGTGAACCAATTCGATGCAACCGCAACCGCCGGACGTAAGGGAATCGCCTACGACTGGCAGAGCCTGATGGCTGCTGATGGCGTGGCCGCGATCGAGGCCGAGCTGGCCGAATTGGTGCTGGAAACCGCTGACTGAGAACGAGCTCGCGCATCCGCCCGACGGGCGGATCGAACGCCGCGCCGAAGCGCTTCTCGATCTGCGGCTTGAGCTGTGAGCCGAGACCGAGCATGAACCGGCCACCGCTCAGGAGCTGCAAGTCGTTGGCGAGGTATGCAAGCTGCATCGGGTTGCGCGGCAGGGCGATGGCGACGTTGGTGTACACGTCGATCGGCGTGCCTGGCGCGGCCAGCGTGAGCGGCACGAAACCGTCGTGCGGACCTTCGAACGAGAAGACGCCGTCGACACCGGCCTCGGCCAGCTGCGCTACCTCCGCGGCGGCACCGGCAAACGAGCGCAGCTACGTGTCGATCTTGAACGTCACCATTTTCGCCCTACCATTGTCGCCCAACCACCCTTCGTGGTAGTGTGCAACTCGATGAGTCACCTGAACGGCCTCCTTCTTACCTAAGGCGAGCGCCACATATCGCGTTCGCCATGCCCCTTGCGTCCAGCGCAGGGGGTTCTTGCTTTTTCCGGTCCGTTTCGCAACCTCAACCACCACCAACCCGGCCAGACCAGCCAGGCCCAGGAGCCACCATGCCACCCCAGAATGTCAACCCGAAGAAGATGCCGTTCGAGAAGTACCAGCCGTGGCTCCCCCTCGTCCTCACGGACCGCACCTGGCCCGATCAGCGGGTGACCAAAGCACCGCTGTGGTGCAGCGTCGACCTGCGCGACGGGAACCAGGCGCTGATCGACCCCATGGACCCGGAGCGCAAACGGCGGATGTTCGAGGCCCTCGTGCAGATGGGCTTCAAGGAGATCGAGGTCGGCTTCCCGGCCGCCAGCCAGCCGGACTTCGACTTCGTCCGTCAGTTGATCGACGAGGACCTGATCCCCGACGACGTGACGATCCAGGTCCTCGTGCAGTGCCGCCAGGAACTGCTGGAGCGCACCTACGAGAGCCTGCAGGGCGTGAAGCGGGCGATCGTCCACTTCTACAACTCCACCAACCCGCTGCAGCGCGAGGTCGTGTTCGGCCTCGACAGGGAAGGCATCACCGCAATCGCGGTGAACGCCGCGAAGATGGCCCGCAAGCTGGAAGAGACCGTGCCCGGTAGTGACATCCGCTACGAGTACTCGCCGGAGAGCTTCACCCTCACCGAGCCCGAGTACGCACTCGACATCTGCCATGCCGTGATGGACGTCATCGAGCCCACGCCCGAGCGGCCCATCATCTTCAACCTGCCGGCCACCGTGGAGTGCTACACGGCCAACGTGTACGGCGACGTCATCGAATGGTTCGGCCGCAAGGTACGCAATCGCGACAGCGTGGTCATCAGCCTGCATCCGCACAACGACCGCGGTACGGGCGTGGCCGCCGCCGAGTTCGGCGTCATGGCCGGCGCGGACCGCGTCGAGGGAACGCTGTTCGGTAATGGCGAACGCACGGGCAACGTGGACATCGTCAACCTGGCGATGAACCTGTTCGCCTCCGGCGTGGACCCGGAGCTGGACATCACCGACATCGACGCGCTGCGCCGCGTGGCCGAGTTCTGCAACCGTCTCCCCGTTCACCCACGCCACGCCTACGTCGGCGACCTCGTCTACACCTCGTTCAGCGGGAGCCACCAGGACGCCATCAAGAAGGGCTTCGACGCGCTGTACGCACGGGCCGCTGCGGCCGGGCACAAGCCCGACGACTACGAGGTGTGGGGTGTGCCGTACCTCCCGATCGATCCCAAGCACGTCGGCCGCACGTACGAGGCCGTCATTCGCGTCAACAGCCAGAGCGGCAAGGGCGGCG
>JAYTSB010000349.1:0-3289 GCA_043745825.1 Actinomycetota bacterium
CGGGCTTGGCATCCTCACCCAACAGATGGTGACCAACCTCGCGCCGGAGCTCACCGGGGTCGGCAACGTTGCCATGCAGAGCCGCCTCAGTGGACGCTCGCGCGCCGAAGCCCACGCCGACGCGGAAGCGATGCTGCGCCGCCTCGACGTGGGACATCTCGCCACGCGACGGCTCGGCACGATCTCCGCAGGCGAGGCTCAGCGAGTGGCGCTCGCGGCTGCACTCGCCCACCGTCCACGGGTGATCGTGGCCGACGAGCCCACCGGCGCGCTCGACGATGCCACTGCCGCGATGGTGTTCGACCTGCTCGCCGAGTTGTCCGGTGAGCTCGACGCGGCGTTGCTCGTTGTGTCCCACGATCCCTCCGCTGGCAGGATCGGCCAGCGCGTGCTGGAGATCCGCGACGGCCGACTCGGCACCGAGCATGTCGCCGGCGAGTCCACGCCCCGCCTGGTCGTGGACACCCGCGGCTGGTTGCGCCTCCCGGAGTCCGAGCGGTTGCGAAGCGGCATCACCGATCGCGCCGTGCTGGCGTCGGCCGTTGTCGATTCGATGATTGTCGATTCGAGCACCGTCTCGTTGCGCCCACCCGTCGGGCAGGCCGTCCCCGCCGCCGACGCGAACACGATCTGCGCCGCGGATCATGCACGACGCGACATCGCGGTGCTCGATGGGGCGACGCGCAGCATCGGCAACATCCGGCTCCTCGCCCCGACGACGTTGCGCGTCCGGTCCGGCGAGGTGCTGGTCGTTGCCGGCCGCTCGGGTTCGGGCAAAACCACGCTCCTCGGCCTCCTCGGCGGGTTCGCATCACCCAACGCCGGCACGGTGACCCGCCCCGACGGCACGCGGGTAGCGGTCGGTACGGCCACGCCCGGATTCGCCGAGACCCTGAGCGTTCGCCACAACATCGAGCTGGCGTGCGCGGTGCGTGGCACCGTCGTGGACACCGCCGTCGAAGCGGCGATCGACCTGCAGCTCCGCGCGGTGGGCCTCACCGAGCTCGCCGATCGCCCCGTGTCCACGCTGTCCGGCGGCGAGCGTCAGCGGGTTGCGATCGTTCGCGCGATCGCCAGCGGCGCGGACCTCGTTCTGCTCGACGAGCCGACGTCACAGCTCGATCAGGGGCTTGCCCGTCGCGTCGCGAGCTTCCTCGTGGACCACGCCCGGGCCGGCCACGCCGTGGTCTGCGCATCGCACGAACCGGAGCTGATCGCGGCTGCGGATCGTGTTCACTCTCTGTCATGAAGCAGCTCCCGTCGTTCGATGCCGCCGACATCGCCCGCCTCACGCCCATGCCCGTCGCAATCGATGCGCTGCGCCAGTGCTTCGCAAATCGGCCGACCCACATCGGCCGCATCCCGCTCGCGGCCTCCGGTGGTGAGTTCATGTTGATGCCAGCGGTCGATGGTGACGCAGCCGGCATCAAACTGCTGATGATCCAGCCCAAGAATGCCGCGCGCGGCAAGCCCACCATCCAGGGCACCTACGTGCTGTTCGACGCCGACGCCGGTGAGCCCGTTGCCCTGTTCGACGGTGCCGCGCTCACCAACCTGCGCACGCCCGCCATCTCCGCAGTCGCCACCGACGGTCTCGCGCGCAACGACGTCCGCACACTGGGTGTCATCGGCTCCGGTCCGCAGGCCATCGCTCACGTGGAGGCGATGCTGTGTGTGCGCCCCGACCTCGACCAAATCATCGTCAGCTCGCGCACGGGTTCCCATGCCGAGCAGATCGTGGCCCGCATCGCTGCGGACGCCGGCCGGTTCGGCGGCCGGGCCGCCCGCACAGGCACGTACGCGGACGCTGCCGCGTGCGACATCCTGTGCACCGCCACCCGCGCCACTGAGCCACTCGTCACCGTCGCGATGGTTCGTCCGGGGGCGCACATCAATGCGGTCGGCGCGTATCGCACCGACATGCGCGAGCTGTCCACCGATCTTGTGGCCGCGGCGAGCGTGGTGGTCGACGAACTGCACGCCGCGCACGACGAAGCCGGGGATCTGGCACTTGCGGTGTCCGACGGCGGCTGGACCTGGGACCGCTTGGCCGGTGACCTTGCCGTCGTCGCGAGCGGTGCGCTGAGCCGCTCCAGCGAGGCCGAGATCACCCTGTTCAAGAGCGTGGGCCTGGCCGTCGAGGACCTCGTGATCGCCCGCATCGTGGCATTGGCGCAGAATCTGATCTGACGCACCGCGAGCGGTACGGTTGTGGCGTGTCGAAATCAGTCGTGATCGTCGGTGGTGGCCTCATCGGTTTGGCAACAGCCCTGATCCTGAGCGATCGGGGCGCCGAGGTGACGATCATCGATCGCGAGGTGCTCGGCAGCGGCGCCTCCAAGGGCAACGCCGGCTTCATGTGCACCACGCTGCTCGAGCCGCTTGCCGCGCCGGGGGCCGTGAAGTCCGCCCTGACCTCGCTGAACGACCCCACTCGTGCCCTGCGCGTGCACACCCGGGCCCTACCGGGCATGATCAGCTGGGGCATGCACTTTGCCCGCTCGGCCACGCAGAAGCGCTACGTGGCCGGTCGCATCGCCCTCGCCAAGCTCAACCAGCGCCACGACGAGGCGATGGCACTGCTGGGCGGCCTTGGCGTGGACATCACCCTCGGGCCCGAACTCGTGGTGCCGTTCAAGGACCCGGCCGTCGGCGAGCACTACCTGTCGACCCTGAAGCCGATGGCCGACTACGGCGTGACGCTGCCAAACGGGCTGCTCGATGGCGACGAGATGCGCCGCATCGTGCCCGCGCTGTCGGACGAGATTCGCGCCGGCTACGTGGTGAGCGGGGATCACTCCATCGACCCGCGGGTGTTCGTCGACTCGATGATTGCGGCGCTACGGGCCCGCAACGTCACGATCCTGGAGCATGCGACGGTGCGTTCTGTCGGCCACGCCGGGGGGCACGTCAACTCCGTCACCGTGAACTCGCGTGAGGGCGGTACACAGACGCTGGTTCCGGACGAGGTCATCATCGCTGCCGGCGCCGGTTCTCGCCCGCTCGGCAAGCTCTTCGGCCTGCGCATCGCCGTCATTCCCGGACAGGGCTACAACGTCGGCCTCCCCGTCTCGGAAGCCTTGACCCATCCGGTGATCTTCGAAGAGGCGCACGCCGTGGCCACACCGTTCGCCGATCGCATCCGGCTCGGGGGCACGATGGAGTTCGACGGGTTGGAGCCGCGCTTCGACCAGCGCCGCGTCGACGCGATCCTCACCTCGATGCGTCGCTTCATCAACCTCGACTTCGACGGCCACTTCGGCACATGGTCGGGGAGCCGCCCGATGAG
>JAYTSB010000350.1:0-3078 GCA_043745825.1 Actinomycetota bacterium
CACGCACCTGCTTTCCAGCGTTGCCTGCCCATGCGGTCCTGGTGCCTGAGAGGTTCCGGGGTGGTTGCTCCTTCGGCGCCCGGTTGCCGTGGCACCGAAGTGCACCGACGCCCGGAACTCTCCCGCATGGGAGTAGCGGCACAGCCACGTTACCCGGGTCGCCGGCGGGAATCGGGCATCCCTGGTCGACGGGGTCAGGTCACGGGCTCCAGCAGCACGAGCGGGATCTCCCGCTCGGTCTTGCGTTGGTAGCCCGCGTAGTTGGCATGGCCCGCCGTCACCTTCGGCCAGAGCTCGGCACGTTCGTCGGCGGAGGCCACCCGCGCGTGCATCGGACGCCTGGTACCTCCCTGGAGCGCGACTTGGACGTCGGGATTGGCCTGCAGGTTGACGAACCACGCCGGGTGCTGGTCGTCGCCCCCGCGGGATGCCACCACTACGAGCGTGTCACCGAGCTGCAGCGGCGACGTGAGCAGCACCGAGCGGGGCTGGCCGCTGCGCCGACCCGTGGTGGTCAGCTCCAGCACCGGCATGTTGGCGGCCTTCCAGCCGATCTTGCCGAACGAGAGGGTGAGGATGGTGCGGTGAACGGTGTTCATCGCCTTCATTGCGAAGTCGCTGGGCATCAGCGGCTCGTCCGTTCGGTCTCGTAATCGGCGATTGCCGTGAGTTGGGCGCCCAGTGTCGCGTCGACCCAGCGCGAGCCGGCCTCGCGGATGAGGTCGTAGCTGGCCTGCACGGGCTGCAGTTGGCCGGTGAAGTGCGGCATCACCTGCTCGGCGAACAGCTCGTAGCTGCGATTCGTTGGTCCCACATCGGCGAGGTCTGCGCCGAGGAACAGGTACGCGCCGAAGCCGCCGGTCTTGACCTGCAGGCGCTGGATCTGCTCGATGGCCATCTCCGGGGTGCCGATCACCATTCGCCCGGTCTCATTGACGTAATCGATGAAGTCGTCGTAGTCGCTGGGCGGCGGGGGAGCGCTGGGCTCGCCGGTCGGGATGATGTGGGACAGGTAGTCGAACACCCACTGCAGGCCGTAGCGGCAGTTGGCCTTGGCCTGCTCCACGGTTTCGGCGATGTGCATCGGCCCCATCAGCCGCCACTTGGTCCGCGGGGCGTGATGGCCGTGACGTTCGGCTTCTTCCTGCCAGACGGTGTAGTTGTAGTCGATGACCTGGAACGCGGCCGGCTCCGTGGCGGCGATGGACAGCAGCCCGGTGCCGTAGCGCCCGGCCAGCTTCGAGCCGGCGGGGGAGATCGACGACGCCACGACGACGTCGAAGTTGCTGTACGGCTTGATCTGCAACACGGCGTGGTCGCACACGAACCAATCGGTGTGCTCGGTGACGGTCTCGCCGCGGAACAGGCGCATCATCACGTCGAACGCCTGCTCCATGCGCGGGCGCTGCGTCATCGGGTCGATGCCCAGCATCGCCGCGTCGCTGGTGAGCTGACCGGGCCCGGCGCCGAACATCATCCGGCCGCGGGTGAGGTGGTCGAGCATCACGATCCGGTCGGCGAGGATGAACGGGTGGTGATACGGCAGGGAGTTGACCCCTGTTCCGAGCTTGATGTGCTTGGTGCGTTCGGCCGCGGCGGCGATGAACACCTCCGGGCTGGCGATCAGCTCCGAGCCTGCGGAGTGGTGCTCGCCGATCCACGCCTCGTGGTAGCCGAGCCGGTCGAGGTGCTCGATCAGCTCGAGATCACGCTGCAGGGCCAGTGTCGGGTTGACGCCGGTGCGATGCATGGGCGGGAGGAAGATGCCGAAGCGGAGCGGTTCCATCCGCTGTTCGTACCACACCCACGGGGTGGGTCAGAGACCGGACCAGTCGAGGATGACCTTGCCGGACTGACCCGAACCCATCGTGTGGAAGCCTTCGAGGTAGTCCTCCACGGCGAAGTGGTGGGTGATGATCGGCGCGATGCTGAGCCCGCTCTGCAGCATGCTGGCCATCTTGTACCAGGTCTCGAACATCTCCCGGCCGTAGATGCCCTTGATGTCGAGGCCCTTGAAGATGACCTGGGTCCAGTCGATCGCAGTCTCCTCAGGGGGGATCCCCAGCATCGCGATGCTGCCGCCGTGGTGCATCGTGCGCAACATCTCGCGCAGCGCGAGGGGGTTGCCACTCATCTCCAGACCGACATCGAAGCCCTCCTGCATGCCCAACCCGGACATCGTCTCGTCCAGCGACTCGCTGGTCACGTTCACCACTCGTGTGGCGCCCATCGCCTCGGCCAGACCGAGGCGGTAGTCGTTGATGTCGGTGATCACGATGTGCCGGGCGCCGACGAAGCGGGCCACCGCCACCGCCATGATTCCGATCGGGCCGGCGCCCGTGATGAGCACGTCCTCGCCCACCATGTTGAACGCGAGTGCGGTGTGCACCGCGTTGCCGAATGGATCGAGCACCGACGCAACGTCGTCGGTGATGGAGTCGGGCAGCTTGAACGCATTGACCGCCGGCAGGCTCAGGTACTCGGCGAAGCATCCCTGGCGGTTCACGCCCACGCCCACCGTGTTGCGACACAGGTGGCGACGACCGGCCCGGCAGTTGCGACAGTGCCCGCAGGTGATGTGCCCCTCACCGGAGACGCGATCGCCCACTGCGAAGCCGCGCACCTCGCTGCCCATCTCCACGATGGTGCCGCAGTACTCGTGGCCGATGGCCATCGGCACGTGGATCGTGCGCTGTGCCCACGGATCCCAATTGAAGATGTGCATGTCCGTGCCGCAGATCGCAGTCTTGCGGATCTGGATGAGCACGTCATTCGGCCCGATGCTCGGCACCGGCAGATCGCCCATCGTGATGCCCGGCTCGGCCCGTTCCTTGATCAGCGCCTTCACGGGAGCACGCCCAGTTCGCAGCCGACGGTGGTGAATGCATCAATGGCCGTGCCGAGATCGGCTCGGGTGAGTGCCGCCGACATCTGCGTGCGGATTCGCGCCTTGCCCATCGGGACCACAGGGTACGAGAACCCGATGACGTAGATGCCGCGAGTGACCAGGGCGTCGGCCATTCGCGTGGCCAGCGCGGCATCGCCGATCATCACCGGGATGATCGGGTGCTCGCCGGC